>JBEARM010000009.1:0-54341 GCA_041163175.1 Pseudomonadota bacterium
TCTTCCTTGGGGATCTCGGGCCCGATGTAACGGGTCTTTGGTCCCATGTCACGGTGGGTCAGTTTGAACCAGGCGCGAGCAAAGACATCCGAGAAGTAGGCCGGATCTTTGTAGAACTTCTCAGAGATCTTGCGGTACTCGGGATCCACCTTCATGGCCATGTCAGCGTCGGTCATCATGGGCATCACCTTGATCGAGGGATCCTCCACATCGACAGGCATGTCCTCGGGCTTGATGTTGATGGGCTCGTACTGGTTTGCGCCGGCTGGGCTCTTGGTGAGCTTCCAGTCGTAGTTGAGCAGCAGGTGGAAGTAGCCGTTGTCCCACTTGGTGGGGTTGGTGGTCCATGCGCCTTCAATGCCGCTGGTCACCGTGTTGCGGCCAACGCCACGGCCTTTCTTGTTGAGCCAACCAAAGCCCTGCGCCTCGAGGTCTTCACCTTCGGGGTTGGGGCCGAGGTCTGCAGCACTGCCATTGCCGTGCGCCTTACCGACGGTGTGGCCGCCGGCTGTAAGCGCAACGGTCTCTTCGTCGTTCATGGCCATGCGGGCAAAGGTTAGGCGCACGTCGTGGGCGGTGCGCTGTGGGTCAGGCTGGCCCATCACGCCTTCCGGGTTCACATAGATCAGGCCCATCTGAACGGCGGCAAGGGGGTTGTCCAGTGATTCACGGTTCTCACCTGCACCGTCGTAACGCTCAGAGGCGAGCCATTCCTTCTCGGAGCCCCAGTAGATGTCCTTCTCGGGGTGCCAAATGTCCTCACGACCAAAACTAAAGCCGTAGGTCTTCAGGCCCATGGACTCATAAGCCACATTGCCCGCCAGGATGAAGAGGTCGGCCCAGGAGAGCTTGTTGCCATATGTTTTCTTGATGGGCCACAGCAGACGACGGCCCTTGTCTAGGTTGCCGTTGTCAGGCCAGGAGTTCAGGGGGGCAAAGCGCTGGGCACCGGTGCCAGCGCCGCCGCGGCCGTCAGCAATACGGTAGGTACCGGCAGCGTGCCAGGCCAGACGAATCATCAGGCCGCCGTAGTGACCCCAGTCGGCAGGCCACCACTCTTGGCTATCGGTCATCAGTGCGGTGAGGTCTTTCTTCACAGCAGCCACGTCCAGCTTCTTCACTTCCTGGCGGTAGTTAAAGCCCTTGAGCGGGTTGGTCTTGGTGTCGTGCTGGTGCAGGATGTCCAGGTTGAGGGTGGTGGGCCACCACTCCATGTTCGTGGTCGTGCCGGAGGTGTTTCCACCGTGCATGACAGGGCACTGGCCCATATTTGGGTCGCGAGTGTTCATGGTGTTCTCCTATTGGGGTTGTGACGCTATAGATTATGGCTATAAAAAAAACAAAATCTAATACGAAATATCAATGACCCTCATTGACCAGGACTTCATGGCGCACGAACGGCTGCGCGCGCACACGTCAAGGTATGCGGGTATGGTTTCAGCACGATGAACATTCGGCTGCTCACAGTGGCATGGGCCCTGGCATTGGCGATCTCCTTGGCTCTCACACCGCACAACTGGCAAATCTGGGCCATGGAGATCGCGCCGGTGGTGCTGGCCTGGCCCGTGCTCTGGGCCACGGCCAAACGGTTCCCACTCACGCCGCTGCTCTACGCGCTCATTCTTGTGCACGGGCTTATTCTCATTTTGGGTGGTCATTACACCTATGCCCGAGTCCCCATCGGCATGGAGTTTGCGGAGTTCATGGGCTGGTCCCGCAATCCGTACGACAAGCTGGGGCATTTTTTCCAGGGGCTGGTGCCAGCGTTGCTGGCCCGGGAGGTGCTGCTGCGCCGCCGCGACATGGTTCGCGGGGGCATGCTGTTTTTTGTGTGTGTCTGTGTGGCACTGGCCGTGAGTGCGGTGTATGAGCTGCTCGAATGGTGGGTTGCCGTAGGCTGGGGCGATGGTGCGATCGATTTTCTTGGCGTACAGGGCGATGTCTGGGACGCCCAGTCCGACATGCTCATGGCCTGGGTGGGCGCAACCATTGGGCTCCTGGTCTTCTCAGGGCTGCAGGACCGTCAGCTCCGATGAAATCGAGGAAGGCCTTATGCCTGGTCAATTGCTGGCGCACCTGAAATAATCGGACCATGCGTCCCGACTCCCCTTGCATCGCAATTTGTTCCACCGCCCAGGGCGACGACCTCTGCCGAGGCTGTGGCCGCACCTTTGAGGAAGTGAGCAACTGGGTCTTCATGGACCAAGCCCAGAAAGACGAGGTCTGGCGTCGCATCGAGGCCGAGGGCACTGCACTTCGTTTCACCACATACAAAGAGCGCGCTGGCTGATTTGATCGCCTACAGCGGTCTATTTTTGTCGGCGCTCCTGGCAGCCACCGTGCTGCCTGCCCAGTCTGAGGCGGTCCTGGCCGCGCTGGTCTTGGCCGGTGAGCAGCCCATCTGGGCCCTGGTGCTTGTGGCCTCCGTGGGCAATGTATTGGGGTCTGTGATCAACTGGCTCTTGGGCCGCGGGCTTGTTACTTTTCGCAACAAGCCATGGTTTCCGGCCTCAGCCGGGGCACTTGCTCGGGCAGAGGCGCACTACAAACGTTACGGACGCTGGTCGCTGCTGCTGAGTTGGGTCCCCATCATTGGGGACCCCATCACGGTGGTGGCTGGTGTGCTCAGGGAGTCGATCTGGGTCTTTCTTGCACTGGTCACCGTGGCCAAGTTAGGGCGATATGTCGTGCTGGTCGCCCTCATACAGGGGGCTTAGTGCCCTGAGTGCTTCTTGCCATGCCCATGGCCGTGATGCTGGTCATGGTCTTTGGCATTCTTGAGGGCGTGCACCTCGACCTTGACGGTCACTTCACCGGCCTGCTTGAAGCGCAAGACCACATCAAAGGTCTCGCCGGTGGTCAGGGGCTTATCAAGGCCCATCAGCATCAAGTGATAGCCCTTGGGGTTGCCGCGCATGAGGGGCACCTCTGTCTTGGCTGGCAGCGGAATGCCGGGGATCTCGCGCATCGTCATCATGTTGTTGTTCATGGACATCTCGTGAACTTCCATGCGCTTGGCCCGTTTGGTGGTGGCCGAGACCAGCATGTCGTCTTGACTGCCTTTGTTCTCGATGGCGTGGAAATAAATCGACCCATTGGGCTGTCCGTCGCGGGTCGGGGCTGCATGAGGGTGCTCGATCTCGATGTTCCCCACCTTGAATTCATGGGCCCAGGCAGGCTGGCCCATGACCATCAGGGAGGAGAGAAACAAAGCCAACAGGGCTGTCAGGGCCGACTTCTTCTTGATGAAAACCATTTGAAATTTCCTCTGTCTTAGAAACCGTGGAGATTGTAGACTCACGCACATGAAGGAATGGCTACTCATCGTCTGGTTTGGCACCACCACCAACCTTCAGGTGCTCGATCGCTACCCAACGGAGCGTTCCTGCAAGGAGGCCATGGTCGCAGCCCGCGAGAACATCGATTCGAAGTTCAATCTCGAATGCACCTCCGACCTGCGTGAGGGTCGCTCCGCGTTGCCACCCAGGAGCATGGGCCAAGGCATCGCCAAGTAACCCCCGGGCTGACATGCGAATTCGCGCCTGGGATCTCCCTCTCCGTGCGTTTCATTGGGCATTGGCGGCGTCGGTACTGGGCAGTGTGCTGAGCGTGAAGCTCGGTGAGATGGAGATCCATGGATGGCTTGGGCTTCTTGCGCTCTCGCTTCTGATCTTCAGAGTGTTTTGGGGGCTCTGGGGCTCTGAGACCGCCCGGTTCCGATCCTTCCTGGTGACGCCATCCACCACCCTTCGCTATCTGCGTTCTCCGTGGCCGGCCCTGGGGCATAACCCCTTGGGGTCTTGGTCGGTACTCGCCTTGCTCGGGCTGTTCTCGCTGCAGGCTGTCACAGGCCTTGGCACTTCCGACGATATTTTTTTCGATGGGCCATTGGTGGCCCACCTATCAGATGAGTGGGTGGGCCGCCTTGGATGGACCCATACCGCTACCGAGCCACTGCTCTACGGCCTTGTGGCCCTTCATGTGCTGGCCATCGTGGCCTACCGCGTGCTGAAAAAAGAGGCGCTGCTGCCGCCGATGATTCATGGCGACAAGGAGTCCCTGACTGGCGAGTTCGCGACTGCCAGTGCGGCTCGAGATGACGCAGGCCTTCGCTGGCGAGGTCTCCTGACCTACCTGGTGGCCCTCGCCGCGGTGCTGATGGCAAACACTTATTTGTCTTTGTAGGCGTCGTGACAGGCCTTGCAGGTCTTTTGAGTCGCTGCAAAGGCTTTTTTTACATTCTCAAGCTGGCCAGAGGCCGTGGCAGTCCTGAGGTCGGCAGCGGCCTTTTGGAGGTCTTGTGCGCCAGCCTTCACCTTGTCCATTTCCTTCCAAATGACGGGCTTGGCCTTTCCGCCCTCGGTGCCTGGGCCAAAGCCTGCCCAAGGCAGCGTAGACAGCATCAGCACGACATCGGCGTTGGCCTGGGCTGCCTTGGCATCGAAGGCCTTGTCGCCTTTGACCATGGCGCCAATGTCTGAGAAGTGTGTGGCCATGACCGAGAAGCTGCTCTGGCGGTACTTGATGGCGTCCTCAGCCTTCTTGAAAGTCACGGCGTTTGCCACGAGCGGTGCCGCAAAGAGTCCGGCCATGGCAAGCGAAAGGGTGATGTTTTTCATCGTTTGTCCTTTTGTGGGTGGTGGAACCTTGAGTGTAGCGAGTGCGCATGACAGAAGTTGTCTATAGTTTGAGGCCATGTCTGCTTACGCATTGGACGGGCGCCGTCGGGTCCTCAAAGCTGGTTGGTCGGCCGGGCTTCTCATGGCGGCACCTGCGGCCTTGGCCCAGTCCTCAGGAGAGGAGGCGCCGATCATTGCAGCCGCCTCCGACCTCAAGTTCGTTCTAGAGACTCTGGCGGATGCCTTTGCTCAGCAAACCGGCCAGGCGCTGCGTCTCGTCTTTGGTGCATCGGGCCTGCTCACCACCCAACTGAGACAAGGGGCCCCGTTCGAGCTCTTCATGTCAGCCGATGAGGCATACATTCGGGGCCTTGCCGCCCAGGGCCTGGTGCGCGATATCGGCGCGGTCTACGCCGTGGGCCACCTCGCGCTCGCGGTTCCGCGGTCATCGCGCATTCAACTCGATTCCAATTTGAATGGTCTTCGTGCTGCTGTCTCGGCGGGCCTCATTCGGCGCTTTGCCATGGCCAACCCCGACCATGCGCCTTACGGCCGCCGTGCGCGTGAGGTGCTCGAGCACCTGCGCCTGTGGGTGCCGCTCAAGGGGCGGCTGGTATTGGGTGAGAACGTTGCACAGGCGGCCCAGTTTGCGTTGTCGGGCTCGACCGATGGTGGGCTTATTGCAGAGTCTCATGCCCGGGTGCCGGGCTTTGCAGCCCGTGGTCGGTCTGTGGTGGTGTCTGGGGCGTTCCACTCGCCATTGATCCAGCGCATGGCGCTCACCCCTCGCGCGGGCCGAACAACTGAGCGCTTCTTCCAGTATCTGCAGACGGCACAGGCGCGAGAGGTCTTCTCGCGGTTTGGATTTGGATCGCCCGAGGGACTCGGCTGATGGACATGCAGGCGCTCTGGTTGTCGATCGAGTTGGCTGCGGCTACAGTCGCAGTGCTCATACCACTGGCCATTGGCCTGGGGAGGCTCTTGGCCTATCGAGACTTTGCAGGCAAGGTCTGGCTCGAGGCTGCACTGAACCTTCCATTGGTACTGCCCCCCACGGTCATTGGCTATTACCTGCTGGTGGGGCTTAGCGGCCAGTCACCGCTGGGTGCCTGGTATGAGAGAACCTTTGAATCTGGCCTGGTTTTTCACTTCAGCGGCCTGCTCATCGCCTCGGTTTTGGTGAATATTCCGTTTGCGGTTCAGCCCATTCAACGGGCCTTCGAGGCCATTGATCCAGAGTGTCGAGATGCAGCCGACTGCTGTGGCCTGCGGTTCTTCCAGAAGCTTTGGCTTGTGGAGTTGCCGCTGGCCTGGCCAGGCATGCTCATGGCGGTGGTGCTGGTCTTCGCCCACACCCTCGGTGAGTTCGGGGTCATTCTCATGGTGGGTGGCAGCATCCCGGGGGAGACCAAGACCCTCTCGATCGCCATCTACGATCAGGTGCAGGCATTTGAGTTTGAGGCGGCAGGCCATATGGCCCTCATGCTCCTGCTCATCTCGCTGGTCTGCCTTGGGCTCTTGGGCCAACTCGGCCGCTGGAGCCGACTTGGAAGGCTGCTTCCCGGTGGCGGCCGTGGCTGACCTCGCGCTCGACATTAAGGCCACCCGACCCGTTTCCATCCGCGCGGCGTTCTCTTGTCCTGCAGGAGGCATTCATGCGGTGGTGGGGCCCTCGGGCTGTGGCAAGTCCACCCTGCTGAGGCTCTTGGCGGGTCTGCTGCGGCCGCAGGCTGGTCGGATGTGTCTGGGTGATCGTGTCTGGTTCGACGCCAGTCGGTCCATTCACTTGCCACCGCAGGTTCGACGCATTGGTTATGTGTCCCAGTTCCACGGCCTCTTTCCGCACCTCACGGCCCTGGGTAATGTCATGGCGGGGCTCATGGATGTGCCTGCCGAGCGTCGGGCCCATCAGGCGCTGCAGTGGCTCGAGCGCGTGGGCCTCACCGGACTTGACGCCAGGCGACCGTCAGCGCTTTCGGGAGGCCAGCGACAGCGGGTCGCCTTGGCCCGCGCGCTGGCCCGATCACCAGGCGCTTTGCTGCTCGATGAGCCTTTTGCCTCGGTGGATCGTGTGACCCGCGAATCGCTTTATGCAGAGCTTGTCGAACTTCGCGAGCGGCTGCAGATCCCAATTGTGCTGGTCACCCATGATCTTCAGGAGGCCACCATGTTGTCCCAGCAGATGAGCCTCATGGCCGACGGTGAGATTCTGCAGACAGGTGAGCCGCAGGAGCTCCTGGCGAGACCATCCGATGAGCGGGCTGCAGCCATGCTCGGCCAGCAGAATATCTTTGATGGGGTCTGGCGAGCCGGCCGACTCTGTGTGGGAATCCATGCCCTGGAGGTGGACAGGCCGCCGTCCCTTGGGGGGGCCATGGATGTCCCTGTGCGCTGGATGATTCCGTCCAATGGCGTGCGCCTTCGTGCGATGTTCAAGCAGGCCCTGCCCGAGGCGCCAAACCGCATCGGGCTTCGGGTGGCGAGCATGGTTCCACTGGGCCAGGAGGTGCTGCTCACAGGCCTGGTGGAGGGCCTCTCCGCACCCCTGCGGCTGAGGCTCACCGCCCGACTCTGTGAAGAGTTGTGCCTGGAGCCCGGGCGTCAAACCGAGGTGCTGCTGCGTTCTGAGGACATCCACATCTTTGAGGGCATACTAAATAAATGAATCGACCAAACGACCGCCGCCCCAAGCCGGCTGCCCAAAAGACCAGTACCGACCTCTGCGACGCCCATGAGGGCCTTCTCGACTCAGGCGCCCTGCGCGTCCTGCCACCGGTCTTTCAAAACTACGGTGGCGCCGAGCAGATGGCCGGCCGCGTGGTCACCCTCAAGTGCTTTGAAGACAACAGTCTGGTTCGGGCCGCCCTGGAAACGCCCGGTGAGGGCCGCGTGCTCATGATCGACGGTGGGGGAAGCGACCGCTGCGCCCTCGTCGGGGGCAACCTGGCGCTCACGGCCGAGCGGAATCGTTGGGCGGGCATCGTTGTGAATGGCTGTGTGAGAGACGTTGGCGAACTCATCGACGCGGGTGTCGGGGTTTGGGCGATTGCCACGCACCCGCGCAAGAGTCTTAAGCAGGATCAGGGTCTGCGAGATGTCGTCATCGACATGGCCGGCGTGCTGGTGCGGCCCGGGGAGTGGTGTTTTGCAGATCCCGACGGCATTTTGATCTGCGACAAGCCACTCTGAATTGGCTTGTCAAGTCGCGGGAAGCCGCATGGTCATTTTTTGATCACACCAGCGCAAGCCCAATGAATTGCAACGAAAGTGTCATTGCACTGACCCTTTTCCACACCCCCTGGGGATAACTTTTTTTTTAAACATGGCAACAGGCAAACAGCAGTACGACGAATCATCCATACGGGTTCTCAAAGGGCTCGAGCCCGTGCGGCAGCGGCCGGGCATGTACACCCGAACCGAGAACCCATTGCACATCGTGCAAGAGGTCATCGACAACGCTGCAGATGAGGCCCTGGCCGGGCATGCGCGCACCATTTTGGTGACCCAACACCTCGACAACAGCATCAGCGTGGCCGACGACGGCCGAGGCATTCCGGTGGGGCCCCACCCGGAGGAAAAAATTCCTGTCGTGGAGATTGTTTACACCCGGCTGCATGCGGGCGGAAAGTTCGACAAGGGGGCAGGCGGTGCCTACGCCTTCTCTGGAGGACTGCACGGTGTAGGCGTCTCAGTGACCAATGCACTCTCCACCCGTCTGCAGGTCTCGGTCTGGCGTGATGATGCCCAGTGGGAGATCGAGTTTCAGGGCGGTGAGCGGGTCTCTCCGCTTCGCAAGGTGGGTCCGGCCAAGGGAGCCACAGGG
Source organism: Pseudomonadota bacterium (assembly GCA_041163175.1). Taxonomy (GTDB): domain Bacteria; phylum Pseudomonadota; class Gammaproteobacteria; order Burkholderiales; family Burkholderiaceae_A; genus Hahnella. The sequence goes on from JBEARM010000009.1 coordinate 8,443, forward strand.
ACGCGGGTCCAAGTCTGGCCCGATCCCAAGTACTTCGACGACCGCAACATCCCGCTGGCAGAACTCGCTCGCAGCCTCAAGGCCCGGGCGGTTCTGCTGCCGGGGGTGACCACGGTGCTGGTTCAAGAGAAGTCTGGGCAGCGCCAAGAGTGGCGTTACGACGGGGGTCTGGGTGCTTACCTCATGGAATCGCTCGAGGCCCAAGACCTTGTGGTGCCCTTGTGGGCCCAGGAGGGCCATGTTGGTCCTGGCGATGACACCTTCGCTGAGGGCGAGGGGGGCCAGTGGGTCTTGGCCTACACGGCTGAGGGGCCAGTGGTTCGAGAGTCGTTTGTGAACCTGATTCCCACATCGGCTGGCGGCACCCACGAGGCTGGGCTACGAGAGGGCTTGTTTCAGGCGGTCAAGGGCTTTGTTGAGCAGCACGGTCTGCTGCCCAAGGGCGTGAAGTTACTCCCAGAAGATGTCTTCTCTCGGGCCAGCTTTGTGCTGTCTGCCAAGGTGCTAGACCCCCAGTTCCAGGGCCAGACGAAGGAGAAGCTCACCAGTCGAGACGCACTGCGATTGATCGCCTCGCAGGTGCGCGGCCCCCTGGAGATTTGGCTTCACCGAGATGTCGAGTCGGGCAAGAAGATTGCAGACCTGGCCATTCGAGCGGCCCAATCGCGACAGCGCTCAGCCCAGAAGGTGGAGAAGCGAAAGAGCTCGGGTGTGGCGGTGCTGCCGGGCAAGCTCACCGACTGCGAGTCCACCGATCTTGCTCGTAACGAGATCTTCCTGGTCGAGGGAGATTCGGCGGGTGGCTCGGCCAAAATGGGCCGAGACAAAGAGTCTCAGGCCATCTTGCCGCTGCGAGGAAAGGTGCTCAACACCTGGGAGGCTGAACGCGACAGGCTCTTTGCAAATGCCGAGGTGCATGACATTGCCGTGGCACTGGGCGTTGACCCACATGGGCCCCATGACACTGTTGACTTCACCGGCCTGCGGTATGGCAAGGTCTGCATCCTGTCCGACGCCGACGTCGATGGCTCGCACATTCAGGTGCTGCTGCTGACCCTCTTCTTCCGGCACTTTCCGCAGCTCATCGAACGTGGACATGTCTTCGTGGCCCGCCCACCGCTTTTCCGCGTAGACGTCGAGGCGCGGGCGAAGAAGCCCGCCCGTAAGATTTATGCCCTGGATGAAGGGGAGCTCACCCATGTGCTCGACAAGCTTCGCCAGGAGGGACTCAAGGAAACAGCCTGGGGAATCTCTCGATTCAAGGGCCTGGGCGAGATGAGTGCCGAGCAACTCTGGGAGACCACGCTGAATCCGGACACACGTCGCCTCATGCCTGTCGCCCTTGGGCTCCATGGGGTAGACGACACCATGGCCCGGTTCAATCTTTTGATGGGGCGAGGTGAGGCATCTGCACGCCGAGCCTGGCTTGAAGAAAAGGGACATGAAGTGGAGGTGGACATCTGATGGGCCCGCGTGAAACAGGAGATCTCTTCGAGGATCTAGCCGCCGATGACGGCTCGAACCTCCCGCCGCCCGTTGGCATGAGTGCGGCCCTCGGTGGTCAGGACGGGGACCTGTCGCTGGCCGACTTTGCAGAGCGGGCCTACCTTGATTACGCAGTCTCCGTGGTCAAGGGCCGCGCATTGCCCGACCTTTGCGACGGGATGAAGCCGGTGCAGCGTCGAATTCTCTTCGCCATGGATCGCATGTCGCTCTCCGCTGCGGCCAAGCCGGTGAAGTCTGCCCGGGTGGTGGGCGATGTGCTGGGTAAGTTTCACCCGCATGGAGACCAGTCTGCCTACGACGCGTTGGTTCGCCTGGCCCAGGGCTTCACGGTGCGGTATCCCCTGATCGACGGCCAGGGCAACTTCGGCTCGCGCGATGGCGATGGTGCTGCAGCCATGCGCTACACCGAGGCTCGGCTCACCAAGTTCTCTGAGCTTCTGCTCTCTGAGATCGACGAGGGTACGGTCGACTTTGGCCCGAACTACGACGGCGCTTTTCAGGAGCCGCTTCGACTGCCGGCCCGGCTGCCCGTCTGCCTGCTCAATGGCGCCTCCGGAATTGCGGTGGGCATGGCCACCGAGATTCCATCCCATAATCTGCGTGAAGTGGCAGCGGCCGTGCTCGCGCTCATCGACAATCCGAAGCTCTCGCACGAGGGGCTCATGGCCAGCCTGCCGGGCCCTGACTTTCCGGGCGGTGGGCAGGTGATCTCCAGTCCCGAGGAGCTTGCTGCCATCTATGCGGCCGGACGCGGCTCCATCCGGATGCGGGCGCGCTGGTCCTTTGAAGACCTTGCTCGAGGCCAGTGGCAGCTGGTGGTCGAGGAGCTGCCGCATGGGGTCTCCTCCCAGCGTGTGCTCGAGGAGATCGAGGAGCTCACCAACCCCAAGGTGAAGGCTGGAAAGAAGTCGCTCTCGCCTGAGCAGCAGCAGACCAAGCAGCTGGTGCTCAGCCAGCTTGAGTCGGTTCGAGATGAGTCTGGCAAGGACGCAGATGTTCGGCTGGTCTTTGAGCCTCGCACCGCCAAGATCGATCGAGACGAATTTGCCAGGCTCTTGCTTGCGAATACATCCTTGCAGAGTTCTGTCTCAATGAACCTGGTGGCGGTGGACCTCCACGGCCGACCACGCTCCCTCTCTGTCCTCGAGGTGCTCTCGCAGTGGGTCGAGTTCCGAACGGAAACGGTTCGTCGACGAAGCGCACACCGGCTGCAACAGGCTGAGCGCCGTATTCATATTCTTGAAGGCCGTTCGATCGCTCTGCTCAGGATCGATGAGGTCATTGCAGTGATCCGTGAAAGCGACGAGCCCAAGCCAGCCCTCATCGATCGCTTCGGGCTCACCGAGGTCCAGGCCGAGGACATCCTCGAGATTCGGCTGCGGCAACTGGCCCGGCTCGAGGCCATCAAGATCGAGCGGGAACTCTCCGAGCTCCGTGAGCAGGCCGGAAAGCTGCGAACACTATTGGAGAATGAGAAGGCGCTTCGGAAGGCGGTGGCCAAGGAGGTGCAGGACGACGCCAAGGCCTTCGGAGACGACCGCAGAACCCTGATCAAGGCAGAGGCCAAGGCCACGGTCGAGACGCCGGTGCTCGATGAGCCCGTGACAGTGGTGGTCTCGGTCAACGGCTGGGTACGTTCCCGGCAAGGCCACGGGCACGACCCCTCCCTCTTTCAGTTCAAAACTGGCGATGCCCTGTATGCGACCTTTGAGTGTCGAACGGTCGATGCCCTGGTGGCCTTGTCGAACTCAGGCCGCAGCTTCAGTGTGCCGGTGCTGAGCCTGCCGGGCGCCCGAGGCGACGGCGCACCCCTGACCTCTCTCATCGACATGGAGGCGGGTGGCCAATTGGTTCATTTCCTTGCCGCCCCTGCGGGGACCGCGGTCTTGGTCGCGACCGCGCAGGGCCAAGGGTTCGTCACCAAGGTCGATGGCCTCATTGGCCGCAACCGCAGCGGAAAGCAGTTCATGACGCTGGATGCGGGCGACGCGCCCAGTGTGCTGCGTGCACTTCCCTCAGACCAAGGCGCGGTGGCCTGCCTGTCGGCCAGTGGCCGGCTGTTGGTCTTCGGGCTCGATGAGATCAAGGTGCTCGCCACCGGCGGCCGAGGAGTGGCACTCATGGAACTGGAGCCCAAGGGCGACAGACTGCTGGATGTGGCCGCGGTGGGGGCGACCGGCCTGGTTATCCACGGCGAGGGACGCGCGGGTAAGCCCGGCCAGGAGCCCCTCGGCCTCTCGAGCCTTAAGGCGTTCATTGGCAAGCGCGCCCGCAAGGGCAAGGCCCTCGAGCTCAAGTTCAAGCCCCGCAGGCTGCAGACACCCGCCCCGATGGGGTCTTAGACAGCCCTGTCTGGGAGGGGGTTGAAAAGATGGGCTGGTGTCCCCATCTTTTCCCCGACATCGCCCCATTCATCTTCTTTACGGAGACCACGATTCATGTCCAAAGAGACGCTCTCATTCCAGACCGAGGTCAAGCAACTGCTGCACCTCATGATTCATTCGCTCTACAGCAATCGCGACATCTTCTTGCGCGAGCTGGTCTCGAATGCCTCGGATGCCTGCGACAAGCTGAGACTAGAGGCCCTGGCCGACGACAAGCTCTTCGAGGGTGATCCCGATCTACGTATCCGGGTGGGATTTGATGCAAAGGCCCGGACCATCACGATCTCAGACAACGGGGTCGGCATGAGCCGAGAGGAGGTGATCGCCAACCTGGGCACCATCGCCCGTTCCGGTACCAAGGAGTTCTTTGGCAGGCTGTCTGGAGACTCTGCCCGCGATTCTGCGCTCATCGGCCAATTTGGCGTGGGCTTCTACTCGGCCTTCATCGTTGCAGACCATGTCACGGTCATTAGTCGCCGAGCGGGGCTGCCGGCCAGCGATGCCGTTCGGTGGGAGTCTGAGGGCACTGGCGACTTCAGCATCGAGCCCGTCGAGCGAGCGGAGCGGGGCACCGAGATCATTCTTCACCTTCGAGAGGCTGAAGGGGAGGGCGAGGACAAGAAGAGCCATGACGACCTGCTCTCTCATTGGGCCATCAAGGAGATTCTCAAGCGCTACTCCGATCACATCGGCATCCCAATTCAGATGAAGAAGCGCGAGTGGGACGAAAAGAAGTCTGAGTATGTCGAGCATGACGACTGGGAGACCGTGAACCAGGCCTCCGCCCTCTGGACCAGGCCCAAGGGTGAGATCACCGATGACCAGTACAAGGAGTTCTATAAGGGGATTGCCCATGGCATGGATGATCCGCTGGCCTACACCCACAATCGTGTGGAAGGCCGAACCGAGTACACGCAGTTACTGTTCATTCCGGGCAAGGCGCCATTCGACCTCTACGACCGTCAGCAGCGGCATGGGCTCAAGCTCTACATCAAACGGGTCTTCATCATGGAAGACGCTGAGCAGCTCCTGCCAAATTATTTGCGTTTTGTGCGCGGTGTGGTGGACTCTGCCGACCTGCCGCTCAATGTCTCCAGAGAGATTCTCCAAGAGAGCCGCGACATCAAGGCCATTCGAGAGGGCTGTGCCAAACGAATTCTTGGTCTTCTGGAGGACATGGCTGAGAACAAGCCCGAGGACTACAAGACCTTCTGGACCGAGTTTGGCCAGTGCCTGAAGGAGGGCTTCGGCGAAGACTTCTCAAACAAGGATCGCCTCGCCGGGCTCATGCGCTTCGTGAGCACCGCCAGTGAGGCCGACGAGCCCGATGTGTCCTTGAAAGACTACGTTGGCCGTATGAAGGAGGGGCAGGAGAAGATCTACGTGATTACCGCCGACAGTCTGTCTGCCGCACGTTCCAGTCCCCACATCGAGATCTTCAAGAAGAAGGGTATCGAGGTCTTGCTGCTCACCGATCGGATCGATGAATGGGTCTTGAACTTTCTCAATGAGTTCGATGGAAAGCATCTGCAGTCTGTGGCCAAGGGGGAACTCGACCTCGGCAAGCTCAAGGACAAGACCGACGACACGCCAAAGGACGAAGAGAAGAAGGCCAAGCCTGTCATCGAGAAGGCTCAGAAGATTCTTGGCGAGAAGGTCAAGGAGGTTCGACTCACGCAGCGTCTGACCGATTCAGCCTGCTGCCTGGTCTCGGATGCGCAGGATGTCAGCGGCCACCTTGAGCGCATCCTGAAGGCCACCGGCCAGAAGGCGCCAGAGCGCAAGCCCATCTTGGAGCTCAATCCGAATCACCCATTGGTCCAGGCGCTGGTGGCCGAATCCGATCAGTCCGGTGGGCAAATCCTAGCGTGCGCAGGCTCAATGGCTTTCTCCTTAAAGGGCTTGCACACCCGCCGACAACCCCTTAACGATGCTAAACTTCAGCGGTTTGTGATTTGGGGGAAACAACAATGTTCCAAGCGTCGGTTGGTCGGTTGTGTGCGGGTGCGGCACTCGCAGTTGGGATGGTCAGCCTGCTCATGGCCGCCCAGCCCGTCATGGCGCAGGCGCCAGCAGGAGGCCTCAAGGGCGATCCCGCCGCTGGTGCTCGCAAGAACTCCATGTGCATTGGCTGCCATGGCATTCCGGAGTACAAAACGGCCTTTCCTGTCTTGTATCGCGTGCCCAAAATTGCGGGTCAGAATGAGGCCTATTTGGTGGCAGCCCTCCAGGCCTACAAGAGCGGCGACAGATCCCACCCCAGCATGAAGGCCATCAGTGCGTCGTTGAACGATCAAGACATGGCAGACCTGGCGGCCTTTTATGCTCGCCAGTCTCGTTGAGCAAGCAGAGGACACCCACATGAAGACATCTGTGTTTTTGAAATCAGCGGCAGCCGGTCTATTGGCTGTCGGCTTCGCCTCGGCTCAGGCAGGTAACATCGCGCTCGGCAAGGAAAAGGCTGATCAGGCTTGTGCCGCTTGCCACGGGGCGGATGGTGTGAAGACCATCGACGGTTCCTACCCCGTACTCGCTGGCCAGTACGAGGATTTTCTGGTCAAGGCGCTCACCGACTATAAGAGCGGGGCACGGAAGAATGCCATCATGTCCGGCATGGCAGCTCCACTCACCAAGGAAGACATCGCCAATTTGGCGGCCTACTACAGCTCACTTACTGGGCCGCTCAAGTTCGTCAAGCGCTAGCCGCCGATATAACTCATCTCCACCTTGGGGCCCTCTGGGCCCTTTTTCATTTGGGCACGCAGTTCCGAGTAACGGTCTGCACGACGGGCCCAGATCTGGGCAATGGCCTTGAGCAGACGCTGGTCGTCTGATTCCTGCCGCACCAGGCCGCGAAGGTCAGATCCTTGCGTGGCGAAGAGGCAGGTGTAGAGACCGCCCTCGGCCGAGATGCGGGCCCGAGAGCAGGCGCCGCAGAAGGGCTCGGTCACCGATGAAATCAGGCCGATTTCACCCCTGCCATCAAGGTAACGCCAGCGGTCCGACACCTCGCTGGGTGTGCCACGACCAACCCTCTCCAGAGGGAAACGGGCGTGAATGCGCGAGATGATGTCTTGGGATGGGACGACCTGGTCGAGTTTCCAACCGTTGGAGCTCCCGACGTCCATGAACTCGATGAATCGGAGGGTGGCACCCATGTCACGGAACTGCTCGGCCATGGGCAGGATCTGCGACTCGTTCACCCCTCGTTGCACGACCATGTTGGCCTTGACCCGCAGCCCCGCCTCCTGGGCCTGACGTATGCCCGAGATCACATCCTGGGGCCCAGCCTCTGAGATGTCTGCCATCTGCTGAAAGATCTTTGGGTCGAGTGCATCCAGGCTGACGGTGACCCGATGCAGCCCCGCCTTGGCCAGGGACTTGGCCTTTTTTCCCAGGAGCAGGCCGTTGGTGGTGAGCGCCAATTCCACGGGCTGGCCCTCAAGCGTGTGCAGCTCGGAGAGCATTGCTACCAGGTGTTCGAGGTCCTTTCGAAGCAGCGGCTCCCCACCGGTGATGCGTATCTTCTGGACGCCCAGGGCTACGAACGCCCGGGCCAGGCGCTCAATTTCGTCGAACCCGAGCAGTTCCTGACGGGAGAGATAGACGTAGTCTTTGTCGAAGATCTCCCGAGGCATGCAGTAGCCACACCGCATGTTGCACTGGTCGATGACCGAGATGCGCAGGTCTTGCAGGCCTCTACCCCTCGTGTCGAGCATCCGCCCATTGGGCATGGACCAGCCCTCATCGAGGAGCACGGGACGAAGCCTGTGAAGGGCCTCGTCCGCGATCGGGATATAACGCTGGCTCTCTGACATCCTCAGAGATTAGCCTGCTGGCGGTTGCTCCGGTGAGCGGGTTTCCACCATGGTGAGTGGCTCTGCCTCGGATGCCACCACGGACTTGCGGGGCTTTCGACCCACCTGCGGCGGGGGCTCTGCCGGGGACTCTGCAGCGGCCGAGGGTGCGGCGACCGTTTGCACCCACTCGAGGCCGGCCTGATTGAGTTCTGCCTTGAGCTGCTCTGGGTCTGGCAGCCTCACCACAGGCGCAGCGGGAGCGGGCGCAGCTGCAGCGGCGGGTGCAGCTGCCAGGGGCACAGGCACAGCAGGTGCCGGCTCCGAGGAGACGGGCGCTGCCTCAGCTCGCACGGATACGGCAGGCTGCGTCGGAACAATGGTCTCGGCTGGGGCAGCCGTTTCAGAGACCGCAGCGTGCACGGGTGCAGTCGATTCGGCGATTGATGCGGCCCCCTCAGCGTCTGACGTGGGAAGGAGTTGGCCATTCTGGCCTTCTTCGGCCGATGTGCCATCTTCACGCCGGCTGCTGCGCCGACGTCTGCGACGCGGGCGACCATCCTCCCTCAGGTCTGAGTCTGGAATGCTGGAGCCATCGGGTACGCCCGACATCTCTGGAAGCGACTGCTGGTCCGAGCCTTCTGGCCGTGACTCTCGCGGCTTACGACCCTCGCGGTTTCGCGGCTCCCTCGGCTCACGCGGCTCCTTTGCTTCACGCGGCTCTTTGGGCTCGCGGGGCTCCTTGGCCTCGCGAGGCTCTCGAGCTTCCCGCTCTGGCTTGATGTCGCGGCCGCGGGCGGGGCGGTCGGACCGCTCGCCTTTGGCATCACCGCGCTCGCCGTTACGGCCTTGGCCACGGCGTCCATTGCCACGAGCGGCATCCTGTCCGCGTCCTCGCGCATCGCGACCGGATCGGCCTTCGGGCTTGCGTCGGTCTGCAGAGGTGGGCCGGTCGTTGTCGGCAGGCCCGGTGAAGAAGGACATCAGCCGACTCCAGATCGATGGGCTCTCTGCCACTGCGGGCGCACGAACCGAGACGGGTGCCGGCGAACTGGGCGTGATCCCCTTGACCACGGCCTCCTGGCGAGGCTTGCCTGCGGCCTCTTCCTTGGCGAGCTGGTAGGGGGAGTCGGTGGAGGGCTGGTCGGCCATCGCATAGCTGGCCTTGACATCCTCGAGACGAGGGTCGTCGTGCCGCAGTCGCTCGATCGTGTAGTTGGGCGTCTCAAGAAACTTATTGGGAATCAGAACGATCGTGACCTTCAGTCGCGCCTCAAGCTTGGCGATGTCTGTTCGTTTCTCATTGAGGAGGAAGCTCGCCACCTCCACGGGCACCTGGACATGAACAGAGGCGGTGTTGTCCTTCATGGCCTCTTCCTGAAGGATGCGCAGAATGTGGAGTGCACTGGAGTCGATGTCGCGGATGACGCCTGTGCCGTTACAACGGGGGCAGGTGATGTGTGAGCCCTCGTTGAGGGCAGGCCGCAGGCGCTGCCGGGAGAGTTCCATCAGGCCGAAACGGGAGATCTTGCCCATCTGCACCCGGGCCCGGTCGTGGTGGAGCGCATCCCGCAGGCGCTGCTCGACATCGCGCTGGGCCCTGCTGGATTCCATATCGATGAAATCGATGACGATCAGGCCGCCGAGGTCTCTCAGGCGCAGTTGCCGGCCCACCTCATCGGCAGCCTCGAGGTTGGTGCGAAGGGCCGTTTCCTCAATGTCGGAGCCGCGGGTGGACTTCGCGGAGTTGACGTCTACCGCCACCAATGCCTCTGTGTGGTCGATGACCAGGGCGCCTCCCGACGGGAGTTGCACCGTGCGTGAATAGGCCGTTTCAATCTGGTGTTCGATCTGAAAGCGCGAGAAGAGGGGTACGTCGTCCCGATAGCGCTTGACCCGCCCGGCCATGTCCGGCATGACGTGCAGCATGAACTGGCGCGCCTGCTCGTAGATGTCGTCGGTGTCGATCAGGATCTCACCGATGTCCGGGTGGAAGTAGTCCCGAATGGCTCGAATGACGAGACTGGATTCTTGGTAGATCAGGTAGGCGCCAGCCTGCAGGCTGCGGGCGTCGTCGACGGCCTTCCAGAGTTGTAGTAGGTAATTCAAGTCCCACTGCAGCTCATCGACATTGCGGCCAATGCCTGCAGTGCGCGCAATCATGCTCATGCCGTTGGGCAGTTCGAGCTGATCCATGGCCTCTTTGAGTTCTTGGCGATCCTCACCCTCGATGCGGCGTGACACACCACCGCCGCGAGGATTGTTGGGCATGAGCACCAGGTAGCGGCCCGCCAGGGATACAAAGGTTGTTAAGGCTGCACCTTTGTTGCCGCGTTCTTCCTTTTCCACCTGAACCAGGAGCTCTGTGCCATCGGCAATGGCGTCTTGGATTCGGGCCTTCCCAGCATCAACCCCGGGCTTGAAGTACTCCCGGGCGATTTCTTTAAAGGGGAGAAAGCCATGGCGGTCTTCGCCGTAGCTCACAAAGCAGGCTTCAAGGCTGGGCTCCACTCGGGTTACAACACCCTTGTAGATGTTGCTCTTGCGTTGCTCGCGGCCCGCCACTTCGATGTCGAGGTCGACAAGCCGTTGGCCATCGACGATTGCCACGCGCAGCTCCTCTGCGTGCGTGGCGTTAAACAGCATGCGTTTCATTCAAACTTCTCCTTCGCGCGCTAGGCGCAGCTGGAGCGTGTCTGGCTGTGTGGTGGCTCCGGACGAGCAGGGTCAGGCCCAGCGAAGGGGCTGTGGATCAAGAAAGAGGGAAGGGTGAGCGTTTTCGAACGAGACTGGGCGGTTGGCCGGGCCTCGGAGGGATTCGTCACGGGAACATCCACGCGATTCATTGATTCTGCTGTGTTGTCTTTCGGGCCATGTCACACCCCCAGGGCGCTCCGTGGTCACTTACAATCTGGCACTTAGACACGTCGGATTCCGGAAATCTAAGGCTCAGGCTCAATACGAACTCATGGAGTATACCCCTTCTGGGCAGGTGCAACACCTTCCCATCGAGCCCGGCCAGGACGGCCAGAGAATCGATAACTTCTTGATTGGCCATCTGAAAGGTGTTCCAAAGACCCGCATCTATCGGATGCTGCGTGCCGGCGAGGTGCGGATGGATGGGCGTCGGGTCAAGGCCGACACCCGCTTGGTGGCGGGGCAGACGCTTCGGCTTCCACCGGTTCGAATGGCCTCATTGGTAACGCCAGATGAGGAGGCGACCTGGCAGCTGTCGGCGAAGGCGCATCGAGCTGTCTCACAGATGCAGGTGCTGTTAGAGACCTCAAGCCTGCTGGCCATCGACAAGCCGGCCGGATTGGCTGTGCACGGTGGTAGCGGCGTCTCCATGGGGGTAATCGAGGCGCTTAGAGAGCTTCGCCCATCCGAGTCTCTTGAACTTGTGCATCGGCTCGACCGCGACACCTCTGGCCTTCTGCTGCTGGCCAAGTCTCGCCCCGCGCTGCTCGACCTCCATCGGCAGTTGCGGGACGGTCACATGCGCAAGCGCTACCTCGCGGTGGTGGCGGGCAGCTGGCCCCAGGGCAAGGACGGTCCCACCAGTCTGATCAAGGCCCCGCTGCGCAAGCGTGTGGGGGGCAATGGTGAGCGCATGGTGTCTGTCTCGCCCGATGGGCAGGCGTCCATGACGCGGGTCCGCCGCCTGCTGGAGGGCGACCTCCCCGGCTTCGGCCCGGTCACCCTCGTTCAGGCGGAGCCCCTCACCGGACGAACCCATCAGATTCGTGTCCACCTTCAGCATGCGGGTTTCCCCATCGTGGGCGATCCAAAATATGGTCTGGCCACCGCGAACGCGGCCGCAGCCAAGGCCGGACTCAAGCGACTCTTTTTACACGCCTGGCGTCTTGCCTTTCACAGCCCAGGCCTCGGTGCAGAATCGAACCGTCAGGAGATTGTGGCGGAGCCCAACCGCACCCTGGTGTCGCAGCTTCGACAAATGGGCCTCGTGGTGCAACCAACGCAGACAAAGGATTCAGAGACATGAACGATCAAGACCAGGGCCGACAAGACGCTGCGCAGACAGACCAGACGGCCCAGACCGTCATGGAGCGTCTGCTTTTTGAGACCCTGCGCGAGCAGCGGGCAGCCCGTCGGTGGGCCATGGCCCGGCGAGCCACCACCCTGGTGCTCATCCTTGGATTGGCGGGTTTCATTGGAAGTCGCTGGGACGATGGCCCAGGCCCGATTGGGCGGCATACGGCCCTGGTCTCGCTTTCTGGAGTGATTGAGGCCGATGGTGAGGTCGATGCGCTCTTGGTGAACGATGCACTGCGGGCGGCCTTCGAGTCACCGGATGCCGCGGGCGTGCTGCTGAGAATGAACTCTCCAGGTGGCAGCCCTGTTCAGTCCGGGATCATCTATGACGAGATCCGCCGGCTCAAGGCGCTCTACCCCGACAAGCAGGTGGTGGCGGTGGTCGAGGATGTCTGCGCGTCCGGCGGCTACTACGTGGCGGCAGCGGCCGACTCTATTTATGTCAATCAGGCCAGCCTCGTGGGCTCGATTGGTGTTCGGCTTGATGGCTTCGGGCTGACCGAGGCCATCAAAAAAATGGGCATTGAGCGTCGGCTCTACACGGCGGGCTCCAACAAGGCCATGCTCGACCCATTCCTCCCCCAGGACCCAAAGCATCAGCGGGCCACCCAACAGATGCTCGATGACGTTCACCAGCAGTTCATCTCCGCCGTGCAGGCGGGGCGCAAGGATCGGCTCAAGGCCGATCCGGACATCTTCAGCGGCATGGTCTACACGGGCACCCGAAGCATTGAGCTGGGCCTGGCCGATGGCATTGGGTCTGTTGCCTCGGTGGCCCGAGACATCTTCAAGGCTGAAGAGATCGTCGACTACAGCTTTGAGCCCTCCGTCGCCGAGCGTGTGGCCAAGCGATTCGGAGCAGCAGCCGGTGAGACCGTGATGCGCGCTATGCGCTCAGGTGCAGGGGGCTCAAGCCCAATTTGGTAAGGGCGGACTGGCAGCTGATGAGCGGCAGCCCAATGAGAGCTGTGGGATCATCGGTTTCGATTCGGGCGACAAGCGCCAGACCCAACCCCTCCGACTTCGCGGCGCCGGCGCAGTCAAGTGGCTGTTCGATCTCCACGTAGCGGGCGAGCACCGCATCGGTGAGCAGGGATGCCTCGCGCCAGAACACCCTTGTGGTCACGGTGTCCTCCCACAAGACCTCTGGGCCGCGCACAAAACAGACTGCAGTAAAAAATTCGGTGATCTGCCCACGTTGATGCTGAAGCTGCGCCAGGGCGGCCTCTGGAGTTCCCGGCTTGCCGAGCCGCTGTCTTGCGCAAATGGCCACCTGGTCAGAGCCGATCACGACCGCATCGGGGAATCGCGCTGACACCGCCAGGGCCTTTTCCCGGGCCAGACGTTTGGCCATGGCGGCTGCAGGCTCATCGTTTTGCGCAGCCTCGTCGACGCCTGGCGCGGCAACCTCGAATGGGACGCCGAGGCGGGTGAGCAGCGCTGCACGATATCGACTGGTGGAGGCGAGGATGATGGACATGCCGGCATTATGATGGTCCTCATGAGACACACGGCCACACTCGATCCAAACGAACTGTTTCAACTGCATCTCTTTCGGGCACGTTTCCCTGGCGGGGCAGTCTTTGAGGGATCCTTCGGCGAGGCTGACTTGCCCCGTCTGGACGCGTCTGGCCTAGGGCTGGATGGCGAGATGCGCTGGTCGGCTCACTTTTCTGATGACACCCTCATGCTGTCTGTGTCGGCCATGGTCTTGGCCCCCTGTGGCCGTTGCCTTCAGCCGGTTCGTTTTCCGCTCCAGGCCGATAAGCGTTTCCTTTGCTTTGAGACCGCAGCCGAGGCCGATGAGGCGCTCGATGTAGAGGAGGACGCCATCGAGACCCTCTCGAGCCAGGACGGCGCGAGCCTCATCTCACTCTGTGAGGACGAGGTGCTCCTGGCCGTGGGGGAGACCCCCTTGCATCCGGACTGCTCCATGCTGCCCACGGCCCAAGATTCTGGCGACAGCGAGCGGATCCGACCCTTCGCCGGGCTGGAAAAACTCCTACAAAAGAAGTAAGCCGTTCGGGTATACTTGAGGGTTTTGAAGGCTCCCCCGGAGAGAGAACCATGGCCGTTCAACAGAATAAGAAGTCGCCCTCAAAGCGGGGCATGCATCGCGCGCACGACTTCCTCAACAACCCACCCCTGGCGGTGGAACCCACCACGGGCGAAGTGCACCGTCGGCATCACATCAGCCCATCGGGCTATTACCGCGGCAAGAAGGTCGTCAAGACATCGGTTGCTGAGGTTTAAACCCAAGGCGTCGGCTTAGGCCCCGTTTAGGCTTGTCCGTCGAGTCTCCCCCGGCCATTCGCGTGGCCATCGACGCCATGGGAGGGGACCATGGCCTGGTGGTCACCATCCCTGCTGCGGTCGAGTTCCTCGAACGCAATCCCGGCGCCAGCGTGCTGCTGGTCGGCCAGGCGCCTCGCATCGAGGCAGCCTTGGGCGAGCAGTCCACCTTCCCCCAGCTCCAATCTCGCATTCAGATTCGCCACACCGACGAGGTGGTCGCCATGGATGACCCGCCCGCCGTCGCGCTCAAGGGGAAGCGTCGCTCATCGATGCGACTCGCCCTCGAGGCCGTCTCCGACGGAGAAGCCCAAGCGGCTGTGAGCGCGGGCAACACGGGGGCACTCATGGCCATCTCGCGCTACGTGCTCAAGACGATCGAAGGAATCGATCGCCCGGCCATTGCGACCTCTCTACCCAATCGAACGGGCGGCGCCACACTCATGCTCGACCTCGGCGCCAATGTCGATTGCTCCCCCGAGCACCTGGTTCAGTTCGCCATGATGGGTGCGGCCCTCGTCACCTCCCTGGGCGGAGAATCACGCCCCTCAATTGGCCTGCTCAATGTGGGCGAGGAGATCATCAAGGGGAACGAGACCGTGAAGCAGGCGGGCGAACTGCTCCGCGCCACAAGCCTGAATTTTGTGGGCAATGTTGAAGGCAACGATATTTTCAAAGGCACGGTGGACGTCATCGTCTGCGATGGTTTTGTGGGCAATGTGGCCCTCAAGACCTCCGAGGGCCTGGCCCAGATGATGGGAGGCTTCCTGAAGAAGGAGTTCACCCAGAGCTGGTTCACGAGGCTGCTGGCGTTGGCTGCACGTCCCGTCCTCAAGCGCTTTGCAAGGCGGGTCGACCACCGACGCTACAACGGAGCGGCCCTGCTGGGCCTGCGTGGCATTGTCTTCAAGAGCCATGGCTCAGCCGATGCTTACGCCTTTCGGCATGCACTCGATCGGGCAGCAGAGGCGGCAAGCCATGGCCTGAACCAACGCATTGCTCAGGCCCTTCTCGCCGGCTGATCAACCCATGACAACCCCCATGCCTTACTCACAGATCATCGGCTCGGGGCAGGCCCTGCCGGGTGAGCCGGTCTCGAATGCCCAGCTGGCCGATAGGCTTGCAGCGCGCGGCATCGAGACATCCGACCAGTGGATTCAAGAGCGTACGGGCATTGCCCAGCGTTACATCGCGCCCGATGGTGTTTTCTCGAGCGACCTTGCAGCCCAGGCAGCGCGTCAGGCCATGGATGACGCAGGTGTTGCGCCCTCCGAGATCGACCTGCTCATTGTCGCAACCTCCACGCCCGACATGATCTTCCCGTCCACCGCCTGCCTGGTTCAGCAAAAGCTCGGCATCTCGCAGGGGATGGCGTTTGACGTGCAGGCCGTCTGCAGTGGGTTCGTCTACGCCCTGGCCACCGCCGACCTTTACATTCGCATGGGCAAGGCCAAGACGGCCTTGGTCATCGGTGCAGAGGTGTTTTCGAGAATTCTCGACTGGAGCGACCGGGGCACCTGCGTGCTCTTTGGTGATGGTGCAGGGGCCATGCTTCTCCGTGCTGGCGATGCACCGGGCATCCTGGCACACCGCCTTCACGCCAAGGGGCAGCATGCCGATATTCTTCAGACAGCTGGGTCCATTCAGCATGGTGCAGCCATGGGCCATCCCTTTCTCACCATGGATGGGCAGGCGGTCTTCAAGCTGGCCGTTGAGGTCTTGGAGTCCTCGGCTCGAGAGGTCTTGGCCGATGCCAACATGACTGCGGACCAGGTCGACTGGCTCATTCCCCATCAGGCCAATATTCGAATTCTTCAGTTCACTGCGCGCCGAATGGGCCTTCCCTTCGAGCGGGTGATTGCCACCGTAGGCCGACACGCCAACACGTCTGCTGCATCGGTGCCCTTGGCCTTCGACACTGCGCGGCGGGATGGCCGCCTTCGCAAGGGCCAGACGGTGCTCATGCAGGGTGTGGGTGGCGGCTTTACCTGGGGGGCTGTGCTCGCCCGACTCACACACGATTCAATGTCATCAGCGTAAGGAATTTTGGATGTCTGCCTCGATCGCTTTTCTATTTCCAGGCCAAGGCTCCCAGACCGTGGGCATGCTCGGGGGCTTCTCCGACAACAACACCGTTGCCTCGGTAATGGATACAGCCTCGGCCGCCCTGGGCGAAGACCTCGCCGCCATGGTGGCCAACGGCCCAGCGGAGTCACTTGGCCTGACCGTGAACACCCAGCCCGTGATGCTGGCCTGCAGCGTGGCCTTCTTTGAGGCCTATCGCGCAGCCGGGGGGCGGATGCCCACGCATGCGGCCGGCCACAGCCTGGGCGAGTACGCTGCGCTCACCGCTGCGGGCGTGTTCTCCCTGGCCGATGCGGTGCGCACGGTTCGATTTCGTGCCGAGCAGATGCAGGCGGCCGTGCCGGTGGGCACTGGCGGGATGGCCGCCATTCTCGGGCTGTCGGCATCCGAGGTTGATCAGCACTGCCGTGCACACAGCTGTGCGGGTGCCATTGTTGAGGCGGTGAACTTCAACGCGCCCGATCAGACCGTGATCGCAGGCCACCTGCCTGCGGTCCAGGCTGCCTGCGATGCCCTGAAGGCAGCGGGGGCCAAGCGGGCCATCCTGCTTCCGGTGTCAGCCCCCTTTCATGCCAGCCTTCTCGAGCCAGCTGCCCAGGCCTTGGAGCAGCGGCTCTCGGCGCTCTCGCTTGGCAGCCCAGCATTTACGGTGCTCCATAACGTCGATGTCCAGCCCCATGCAGCCGCCCAAGACATTCGGCAGGCCCTTGCGCTGCAGGCCATGCGACCGGTTCGTTGGGTGGAGACCATCGAGGCCATGGTGGCCCAGGGTGTTCAGACCATGGTCGAATGCGGCCCTGGCAAGGTGCTGTCGGGCCTCGTCAAGCGCATTGCCCCAGAGGTGCGCATGCTCAACATCCTGGACCAGGCCAGCCTTGAGCAGACCTTGGAGGCCACAGCATGACGCGAGTTGCATTGGTAACCGGCGCAAGCCGGGGAATTGGTCAGGCCATTGCAGAGGGGCTGGCCCAGGCGGGCCACATGGTGGTGGGGACTGCCACCACCGATGATGGTGCGAAGGCCATCTCGGCGCAGGCACTGGCCAAAGGGCTCACCATCCATGGTGAGCGGCTGCAGGTCAACGAGCCTGGTGCGATTGAGGCCATCGTCGCCAAGGTGTCGGCCGACCATGGCAGCCTCGACATCCTTGTGAACAATGCTGGCATTACGCGAGACAACCTCGCCATGCGCATGAAGGATGAGGAGTGGGACGCGGTCATCGAGACCAACCTCAGCAGTGTCTTCAGGCTCTGCAGAGCAGTGCTTCGGCCCATGATGAAGGCGCGTTGGGGCCGCATCATCAACATCACCTCGGTCGTGGGTGAGATCGGGAACGCTGGTCAGGCCAATTACGCTGCGGCCAAGGCCGGGGTGGCTGGCATGACGAGGGCCCTGGCCCGTGAGGTGGGCAGTCGCGGCATCACTGTCAATGCGGTGGCGCCAGGGTTCATCGACACCGACATGACCCGAGGGTTGTCCCCAGAGCAGGTGGCTGCACTCACCGCCCAGATCCCGCTCCAACGTCTTGGAAATGTCGTCGATATTTCGTCTTCTGTCGTCTTTTTGGCCTCAGAGGGCGCTGGCTATATCACCGGCGAGACGCTTAGCGTCAACGGTGGCATGGCCATGTCCTGATACAATCTCGTCGCTGTATACCCCTTGGTTCACCACAGGAAAGAAGAACATGGAAGACATCGAGAAGCGCGTCAAAGCAATCGTCTCGGAGCAGCTTGGCGTCAAACTTGAAGACATCAAGACCGAGTCCAAATTCGTCGACGACCTTGGGGCCGATTCCCTCGACACCGTTGAGCTGGTGATGGCGCTTGAAGACGCGTTCGAGTGTGAGATTCCCGACGAAGAGGCCGAGAAGATCACCACCGTTCAGCAGGCCATCGACTACATCAATAACAACCTCAAGAAGTAGGTTCGCCTCCCCGCCGTGTCGTCTCCTCATTCGCAACGGCGCCGGGTGGTGGTTACCGGCCTCGGTTGCGTTTCTCCTGTTGGCAATTCCGTCGCCGAGTCCTGGCAGTCGCTCATGTCGGGGCGTACAGGCATTGCCAACATCACCCGCTTCGATGCCTCGGGCCTGTCCGTCCACTTCGCGGGCGAGGTCAAGGGCTTCAATATCGAAGACTATGTGGCGGCCAAAGAGGCGCGCCACATGGATGTCTTCATCCATTACGGCATTGCGGCGGGCCTTCAGGCCCTCGATGACTCTGGACTTGAGGTCACGGAGGCAAACGCAGAGCGCCTTGGTGTGATGGTGGGCTCGGGCATCGGTGGCCTTCCGATGATCGAAGATACGCACTCGGAATACACCAACCGCGGGGCCCGACGCATTTCGCCATTTTTTGTGCCCGGTTCCATCATCAATATGATCTCGGGCCACATCAGCATTCTTCGGGGCCTCAAGGGCCCCAATTTGGCGGCTGTGACCGCCTGCACCACGGGCTTACACAGCCTTGGGCTGGCCGCTCGCCTAATTCAGTACGGCGATGCCGATGTCATGGTGGCGGGTGGGGCCGAGTCCACCATCTCGCCGTTGGGTGTCGGTGGGTTTGCTGCGGCAAGGGCCCTCTCAACCCGCAATGACGACCCCGCCACGGCATCTCGACCCTGGGACAAGGGCCGGGACGGCTTCGTACTGGGGGAGGGCGCTGGGGTGATGGTGCTTGAGGAATACGAGCATGCCAAGGCTCGAGGCGCCAAGATCTACGCAGAGCTCTCTGGCGTTGGCTTCTCGGGCGATGCCTTTCACATGACCGCACCCAACATGGACGGCCCCCGGCGCTGCATGTTGGCAGCCCTTCGAGATGCTGGCGTGAGCCCCGATGCAGTGGATTACATCAACGCGCACGGGACCTCGACGCCGCTGGGAGACAAGAACGAGACAGATGCCATTAAGGCCGCCTTTGGCGCCCACGCGGGCCGGCTGGTGGTCAACTCCACCAAATCCATGACGGGCCATTTGTTGGGCGGGGCGGGAGGTGTGGAGGCGGTCTTCACAGTGCTGGCCATCCACCATCAGGCCAGCCCCCCCACCATCAATATCTTTGAGCAAGACCCAGAGTGCGACCTCGACTACTGCGCAAACCAAGGCCGAGACATGGCCATCGGCGTGGCGGTCAAGAATAATTTTGGGTTTGGCGGCACCAACGGCACCCTGGTCTTTGCGCGGGTCTGATCGTGTCTGAGCGCGACACCGACCAACTGCTGGTCGAGCGGGTTCAGGCCGGGGACAAGAAGGCCTTCGACCTACTCGTATCAAAGTACCACCGCAAGGTCATTCGCCTGATCTCCCGGCTGGTGAGAGACCCCGCCGAGGTTGAGGATATTGCCCAAGAGGCCTTCATCAAGGCCTACCGCTCCATGTCTCAGTTTCGAGGCGACAGCGCCTTCTACACCTGGTTGTATCGGATCGCTGTAAACACGGCAAAAAATGCGCTGGTCTCATCGAACCGGCGCCCAGTTCCGTTGTCTGACCTTACGAGATCTGACGACGACGGAGATGCAGGGCCCTGGATTCCTGAGGCCGGCATCGACAGTCAGACGCCAGAGGCCATGTTGTCCTCCCGGCAGGTTGCACAAACGGTAGACAAGGCGATGCAGGCCTTGGCACCAGACCTCCGGACGGCCATCATGCTTCGTGAAATTGAAGGGCTGAGTTATGAGGAAATCGCAGAGGCCATGAACTGTCCAATCGGTACCGTTCGATCCCGCATTTTTCGTGCGCGGGAGGCCATTGCCCTTGAGCTTCGGCCACTGCTCGACACGCCCGACGATAAACGCTGGTAGGAGAACCCATGCTGCCCATCGACCCCGCCGACCGTGCCAATATCTCTGCCCTCCTCGATGGTGAACTCACCTCGCAGGAGGCCAGACAGGTCATGGAGGCCATCGCCTCCGATCACGGCCGCCAGGCCGACTTCCACGCCTACAGCCTCATTGGAGACGCACTGCGTGGTCAGTTGGCTGGCGCCACGTCGTCCGCATTTGTCTCCCAGGTGTCGGCCCGTCTCGCAGACGAACCGACCGTTCTGGCGCCTCGTGTCCGCCGCAGCAAGGTGTCCGTGGGCTGGCGAGGCGCAATTGCTGCCTCGGTTGCCGCCGTGGGGTTCGTGTCCGCTGTGGTACTCGTGGGAGTAGAGCCCCTGGGGCCTGCAGGCACAGGGTCGTTCACCCAGGCTCAGGCGCCCACTCAGGCTCCGTCTTCGGGCCAGGGCATCGGTGCCTTGCCGGTGGTGGGGCCTCCCAATGTGGCTGTGCTGAGGGCGTCGCTGGAGGATCCCCACACCCAGTCTCTCCTCGAGTCTCACGGTTCGATGATCACGCGGCTGCGGATGACCCAGGAGGCCCGTCCTTGAAGATTTGGCCCTTGGCGGCGCTGGCCCTGGCCTCCGCTGGAAGCGCCCTGGCCGCCAGCCCCGTCGACCACCCCACCGAACAGCTCATCCGCGTGCATCAGGCGGCCTCCTCTCTGAGCTTTGCCGGCACCTATGTTCACAGCCATGGTGAGGGGCTCTTTACTGCGAAGATTTACCAGCAGGTCGATCGTGCACGTCCCACGGTGAGAATTGTGTCTTTGGATGGAGAGCCTCGTGAGGTCATTCGCTCCTCAGACGGCATCAAGACATTCATCCCGGAGCAGAAGACGGTGCGCGTGTCGCCCATGGTTCCAAGACTGGCCGATTTTCCTGCCTTGCTTCATGGGGCGCCGGAGGACGTGCTGGTCCACTATCGCCTGAAGGTGTCGCCGGGCAAGCGCGTGGCCGGGCTACCGACCGACAAGATCGAACTCGAGCCCGTTGACGCGCATCGGTATGCTTGGCGCTATTGGGTCGACCGAAAAACAGGTCTGCTGCTGAAGTCCCAGCAGATGCACCCCGATGGCCGCGTGCTCGCTGAGCTCGCCTTCACGGAGCTCAAGGTCGGGAAAAAGGTCACGGCTCGCTCGCGCTACGAGGGGCAGCCTGGCTGGACCCAGAAGCTGGAGGACCGAGCCCCAATGGCTGATCAGGAGTTGCGAGGCCTGCCCACATACGGTGGCTTCAAGCCCGTGTCCGGCCTTCGCTCTCCCGATGGCCAGCGCCGCCAAATCTTCTTCTCCGACGGCTTGGCCCGCATCTCGGTCTTCATGGAGGCCAATGTCTTACAGGCACCCCATTTGCCAGCGGAGTCGCCTGGCGGCACCAGCATTGCGGCGGTGCGCCATAACAATTGGCTGATCACTGCAATCGGTGAGGTTCCCCTGCCCACCGCGGTGGCGTTGGCCCAAAAGGTCTCTCCAGATCCCTTACCCTAAGCGGCACACCAAACCGAAAGAGGATTGACCATGCATCCCTCCATGTTGTTGAGCCGATCCACCGGCTGGGCGTTGTCCATTGCCATGGCCGTCTGTGTGGCTGCGCTGTCACCGGCCCAGGCGCGACTCCCAGATTTCACTGAACTGGTTGAGAAGGCTGGTCCGGCCGTGGTGAACATTCGAACGGTTGAGAAGGCCAAGCCGGCCATGCGCGGGCCCATGCCCCAGCTCGATGAGAACGACCCCTTCTACGAGTTCTTTCGCCGATTCGCGCCCCCGGGCCATCCTGGCTTTGGCGGCCCGCCGTCTGAGGATGGTGAGCAGCAGCGTCCTCGAGGGGTGGGGTCGGGCTTCATCGTCTCGCCTGATGGCTACCTTCTCTCGAACCATCATGTGGTCGAGGGGGCCGACGAGATCATCGTGACCCTAACAGACAAGCGTGAGTTCAAGGCCAAGCTGATCGGCTCCGACCGCAGAACGGACATCGCGCTGCTGAAGATTGACGCCTCCGCGCTGCCCACCCTGAAGTTTGGGCAGCCTGACAAGCTCAAGGTGGGTGAGTGGGTCCTGGCGATTGGGTCACCCTTCGGTTTAGAGAACACTGTCACAGCGGGCATTGTGAGTGCGAAGGGCCGTGACACCGGCGACTACCTGCCGTTCATCCAGACCGATGTGGCCGTGAACCCGGGCAACTCCGGGGGGCCGCTGCTGAACATGGACGGCGAGGTCATTGGCATTAACTCCCAGATTTACAGCCGAACGGGTGGCTTCATGGGAATCTCATTTGCCATCCCAATCGATGAGGCCCAACGGGTGGCTGACCAACTCAGGGCTGGTGGCCGGGTGGTCCGAGGCCGGATCGGCGTGGCCATCGACGAGGTCTCTCGGGATGTGGCCGAGGCCCTAGGCCTCAAGGCTGCTGCAGGCGCCTTGGTTCGGAGTGTGGAAGAGGGTGGTCCAGCCGCCAAGGCTGGCGTGGAGCCTGGTGACATCATCACGCGATTTGGCGGAAAAAAGGTCGAGAAATTCTCTGATCTTCCCCGACTGGTGGGCAACACCAAGCCAGGTACGCAGTCGAGCCTGGAGGTCTGGCGGCGTGGCCAGGCCAAGAGCTTGAGCGTGAACGTGGCCGAACTGGAGCCAGAGCGAACGGCGGCGGCGCCATCTCTGCCGGAGAAACCGCCCGTGGAAAAGGCAGTGAATTGGCTTGGGCTCTCCGTGACGGGGGTTGAGAAGTCAGCCAATAAGAAGGGTGAAGGGGTGCTGGTGTCCGGGGTCAAAGGGCCTGCGGAACGGGCTGGATTGCGCCAGGGTGACATAATCTTGTCGGTGAACAACACCCAGATTGCTTCGGTGCAACAATTTGCACAGTTGGTAGAGCGCCTCGACCGTAAAAAGGTGGTGGCGTTTTTGGTCCGACGCGGCGAGGGTGTCTTATTCGTCCCCGTCCGGCCCTAGCGTGCAGAAGATCCGAAACTTTTCCATCATCGCCCACATCGACCACGGCAAGAGCACACTGGCAGATCGAATCATCCAGCTCTGCGGTGGCCTGTCCGACCGAGAGATGGAGGCGCAGGTCCTCGACTCCATGGACCTCGAGCGAGAACGCGGCATCACCATCAAGGCCCAGACGGCGGCACTTCAATACACAGCGCTCGATGGTGAGCGCTATTTTTTTAATCTCATCGATACACCGGGCCATGTCGACTTCTCCTATGAGGTAAGCCGATCCCTCTCCGCCTGCGAGGGTGCGCTGCTGGTGGTGGATGCCTCACAGGGGGTCGAGGCCCAGACCGTTGCCAACTGTTACACCGCGCTCGACCTCGGGGTCGAGGTGGTACCTGTGCTCAACAAGATCGACCTTCCCGCGGCCAACCCAGAGCAGGCCATTGCGGAGATTGAGGATGTGATTGGACTGCCGGCCCAGGATGCCATCCGCTGCAGTGCGAAGACGGGCGAGGGGGTGCGCGACATCCTCGAGATGATTGTGGCGAAGATCTCACCGCCCAAGGGCGACCCGGAGGCACCCCTGCAGGCCCTCATCATCGACTCCTGGTTCGACAATTATGTTGGCGTGGTCATGCTGGTCCGGGTGATCAATGGTCGGCTCTCGGCCCGCGAGAAGATTCTGCTCATGGCCACGGGTTCGACCCATGTGGTCGAGCAACTCGGCGTGTTCACGCCCAAGTCTGTTCAGCGAGAGGCACTCTCGGCCGGTGAGGTGGGCTTCATCATTACCGGCATCAAGGAGCTCAAGGCGGCGAAGGTCGGCGACACCGTGACCCTGGCTCAAAAGCCCGCTCCCGCACCCCTGCCCGGATTCAAAGAGGTTAAGCCGCAGGTCTTTGCTGGTCTGTATCCGGTGGAGTCGAGCGAATACGACATCATGCGAGATGCCCTGGAGAAGCTGCAGCTCAACGATGCGGCCCTTCAGTTTGAGCCAGAGGTGTCCCAGGCGCTTGGCTTTGGCTTTCGGTGCGGTTTTCTTGGGCTCTTGCACATGGACATCGTCCAGGAGCGGCTTGAGCGCGAGTACAACATCGACCTCATCACCACGGCGCCCACAGTGGTCTATCAGGTGCTCATGAAGGACGGCAGCGTGATCGATGTCGACAATCCCTCGAAGATGCCCGATGCATCCAAGATTGAAGAGATCCGTGAGCCCATTGTGGATGTCATGCTCTTTATGCCCCAAGACTATGTCGGGGTGGTGATGTCGCTCTGTACCTCCAAGCGCGGCATGCAGACCAACATGACCTACCACGGACGGCAGGTGAATCTGACCTACGAGATTCCGATGAACGAGATCGTGCTCGACTTCTTCGACAAGCTGAAGTCGGTCTCACGCGGCTATGCCTCCATGGACTACGAGTTCAAGGAATATCGGGCCTCTGATGTCGTGAAGATGGACATCCTCATCAATGGCGACAGGGTCGACACCCTTTCGGTCATCGTGCATCGGGCCAATGCCCAGAGCCGTGGTCGTGAATTGGCTGCCAAGCTTCGTGAGCTCATTCCCAGGCAGATGTTTGATGTGGCCGTGCAGGCAGCCATTGGCGTGAATATTCTGGCCCGCGAGAACATCAAGGCCTTGCGAAAGAATGTGTTGGCCAAGTGCTACGGGGGAGACATCAGCCGCAAGCGCAAACTGCTCGAGAAGCAGAAGGCGGGTAAAAAGCGCATGAAGCAGGTTGGCACGGTGGAGATCCCACAGGAGGCCTTCTTGGCCATTCTGAAGGTTGATTCATGAATTTCGCACTCATCCTGCTGCTCCTGTGCCTGGCCACTGGTGCCCTCTGGTTTGCAGACCGATTCGTCTGGCGAAAGGCCCGACCCGCTGGCTCGAATCGCCCGGCCTGGCTGGAGTACACCGCCGGCTTCTTTCCGGTGCTCTTCTTGGTCTTTTTCGTTCGTTCGTTTCTTTTTGAGCCCTTCAACATCCCGTCGGGCTCCATGATTCCAACGCTTCGGATCGGCGACCTGATCCTGGTTCAGAAGTACAGCTATGGCATTCGCCTGCCGGTGGTCCACACCTTGGTCATTCCGACTGGGCAGCCCGAGCGCGGGGATGTGGCGGTCTTCCGATATCCCAAGGATGAGTCTGTCGATTACATCAAGCGAATTGTTGGTCTGCCGGGAGATGAGATCGTCTTCGAGGGCAAGCAGCTGGTGCTCAATGGTCAGCCCATTCCACGCGTAGACAAGGGCGTCTTTGTAGACCCGGGGGCCGTCCGAGCCTCTCGCCGCTACACCGAACAGATTGGAACACGTCAGTACGACACCCTCAATGACCTAGGGGCACCAGAGTTTTTCTTCTTGGAGTCCTTCCCAAACCGAGAGGCCTGCGAGCGTACGCTGGACGGCATGCGCTGCAAGGTTCCTGAGGGCCATTACTTCGCCATGGGGGACAACCGGGACAATTCGGCAGACAGCCGCATCTGGGGATTTGTTCCGGCACGCAATCTCGTGGGTAAGGCTGTGGTCATCTGGTTCAATGCCTCCGAGGTGTTCTCGGGCGACTTCTCCAGATTGGGCGGCATCGAATGACCGAGCCGACTGATCTCGAGACCCGGTTGGGTTACCGGTTTCAGGATCAGGGCCTCTTGCGTCTGGCCTTCACACACCGAAGCCATAGCATTCCGCACAACGAGCGGCTGGAGTTCTTGGGCGACAGCGTTCTGAACCTGGCGGTGTCCGGGCTTCTTTATAAAGAGCTAGAAGGATTTGCCGAGGGGGATCTCAGTCGAGTCCGATCAAGCCTTGTGCGACAAGGGGCCTTACACGACATTGCCCAGTCCCTCTCACTACACCAGAATCTCTTTTTGGGTGAGGGAGAACTCAAAAGCGGTGGGCTTCGTCGCCCGTCCATCCTGGCCGACGCCCTGGAGGCACTGATTGGTGCCATCTATCTCGATGGTGGCTACGAGGAGGCCCAGCGGGTCGTCGAGTCACTCTATCTGCCCATCCTCCGGCAGGTCGATGCGGCCACCCTGGGAAAGGACGCCAAGACCCTGCTTCAGGAGTTCCTGCAGGGCCATGGTCTGCCGCTGCCAGCCTATCAGGTGGTGGCCACGCTCGGCGCCGCTCATAACCAGGTCTTCGAGGTGGAGTGTGCCGTGGCCAAGCTCTCCATTGCAGCCCTGGGCAGCGGTGCGAGCCGCCGGGCTGCTGAGCAGGCTGCTGCCACAGAGGCCCTTCAGGCCGCCCAGGCCGCCATGGCGGCTGTGCCTGCCAAGCGCCGTCGCACCAAGAAGCCAGCCCCCGAGGCGCCTCAAGCCCGGCTCGAATTCAGCGCCACGCAAAAGAAAGCCTGATCGCCATGCATCGCGCGGGGATGGTCGCCATTGTGGGTCGCCCCAATGTTGGCAAGTCCAGCCTGCTCAATGAGCTGGTAGGCATGCCCCTGAGCATCACGTCTCGAAAGGCGCAGACCACGCGTCATCGCATTCTGGGGGTGCGCACGTCACCCGATCACCAGATTCTCTTCGTGGATACGCCGGGGATTCAGCATCTCCATCAGGCGGCCCTCAATCGCCATTTGAATAAGGCCGCGGTCTCATCCATGGCCGATGTCGATGCGGTCTTGTGGGTCATTGAGGCCCGTCGTCTGCTGCCGGAGGATGAGCGGGTGCTGACCATGCTGCCCAAAGACTTGCCAGTCCTGGTGGCCTTGAACAAGTCAGACCTGCTCAAGACCGAGCGCGACAAGGCCCAGGCCTTTGCCATTGCCCAGGCCCTGTCGGAGTCGCGCAGCTTCGCCGCACTGGTGCCGGTGTCGGCCGAGAAGGGCTTTCAGCTCGATGTGCTCGCCAAGGCGCTTGCCGAATGCCTGCCCGAGCAGCCCCCGTTGGTGGAAGCCGATACAGTCACTGATCGGAGCATTCGATTCATGTGTGCCGAGCTCATTCGGGAGAAACTCTTTCGGCTCATGGGAGATGAACTGCCCTATGAGGCCACTGTGGTGATTGAGCGATTTGTAGAGGCCACGCCAGAGACCCCGCGGGTCGAGATCGACGCCACCATTGTGGTGGCCAGAGCCTCTCAGAAGCCCATGGTCATCGGTGAGGGTGGCGACCGAATTCGCAGAATCGGCACGGAGGCGCGCCGAGACATCATCAAGCTGATTGAGCAGCCCGTGCATCTGCAGCTCTGGGTCAAGGTCAAAGAGAACTGGGCCGACGACGACAAGGCGGTCCGTAGCTTCGGATATGAATGAGGCCTATGTCCTGCATAGCCTGGCCTGGCGGGAGACCAGCCTCATCGTCGAGGTGCTCACCCGAGCCGAGGGCCGGCTTGGACTGGTCGCGCGGGGCGCACGGCGGCCAAGGTCGGCCTTGCGTGGGCTGCTGCAGCCGTTTCAGCCGATCATGGTTCGATATGCAAGCAAAGGAGAGCTGCGAACGCTGATGGCCGCAGAGTGGCAGGGCGGCATGCCCGTGCTCTCTGGAGAGGCCCTGCTGGCCGGCTTCTACCTCAATGAGCTGATCATGCGGCTGCTACCCCGACAAGATGCGCATCCGATGTTGTTCGATGCATACCGGTCGGCAGTCTTCGGACTGGCCTCGTTGTCTCGGGGTGAGCTTGGTCTGATCGAACCCATTCTTCGCCAGTTTGAGTGCCGACTGCTTCGAGAGATGGGCGTGCTGCCGAGCTTCGATGCCGCAGCCGACCAGGGGCCAGAGAGTGGCCTGGATGGTCAGCCCATATCAGAGCCCCTGGTGCGGGCCTTGGCCCAGTTCGATGATCCTCTCGATGTTTTCGCCCCGTCCTTGGCCGACCCGGGCGTGGCCTCGCAGGCCAAACGCCTGCTCCGGTCTCTCCTGCGGCATCATTTGGGTGGGGCAGAACTGATGTCCCGGGAGACCATTCGTGACCTTCACCGTTTGAGAGAGACTGTTCGATGATTGAGTTGGGTGTGAACATTGATCATGTCGCCACGCTTCGGCAGGCGCGGCGCACCTACGACCCAGATCCAATCTGGGCGGCTGTTGAGGCCCACCTAGGCGGTGCCGACGGCATCACCGTCCACCTTCGTGAGGACCGGCGCCACATTCAAGACGCCGATGTCGATCGCCTGCGCACCCACACCCAGATCAAGCTCAACCTGGAGATGGCGGCCACCGCCGAGATGGTGGCCATCGCCGTTGCGGTCTCACCCGAGATGGCGATGCTGGTGCCAGAGGGCCGACAAGAGATCACCACCGAGGGTGGCCTGGATGTGGCGGGTCAGGCCAATGCCTTGCGCCCCATGGTCAAGGCCCTCCGAGATGCGGGCATCACTGTGAGTGCTTTTGTCGATGCTGAGCCTCGGCAGATCCAGGCAGCCCACGACCTTGGGGTAGAGGTCTGCGAGGTGCACACCGGCCCCTATGCAGAGATCTTTCATGCCCAGGGCCGTGACCCGGATCGGCCGCCGGTGCAGCAAGAACTTGCTCGTCTTGCGCGCGCGGGAGAGGCCATTGTCTCGTTGGGCATGCGCTTCAATGCCGGCCATGCGCTCAACTACTTTAATGTGCAGCCGGTGGCGGCGCTGCCCGGCGTCCGTGAGCTTCACATTGGTCACGCCATTGTGTCGCGCGCGGTTTTCGTGGGCATGCGCGAGGCTGTTCGAGAAATGAAACGTTTGATGCGAGAGGCTGCGACATGATTGTGGGCGTGGGAACAGATGTGGTGCTGACCGACCGAATGCGAGCCCTCTTGGGACGTTGGGGTGCACGGCTGTCTGATCGGATTCTCGGTCCGACGGAACGCGAGCGATTTGCTGCGCAGCTTGGCGCCGGCGCCCATCCAGCCGAGCGTGCTGTGTCTTATCTGGCCAAGCGTTTTGCTGGCAAGGAGGCTGTTGGAAAGGCGCTGGGCTGTGGCCTCTCAAGGCCGATGGGTCTGCAGAGGCTCGAGCTGCTTAACGATGCGCGCGGGGCCCCGATGGTGGTGGCCCACGGTGAACTGGCTGAACATTTAGAGCGGGAGGGGCTGGTGGTGCATGTGTCCCTGTCAGATGAGCAGAGCATGGCCCAGGCCTTTGCCGTGGTGGAGAAGCGATGAGCCTTGGCCCCCTGATCATCGATGTAGAGGGCTTTGCACTCACGGCAGAAGAGTCTGAGCGACTGATGCACCCCTGGGTGGGTGGCGTCATTTTGTTTAGCCGTAACTTTGAGTCGGTGGAGCAGCTCAAGGCGCTGACCGCAGCCATTCACCGGCTTCGCCCCTTGCTCATCTCTGTCGACCATGAGGGTGGTCGCATACAGCGGTTTCGAGAGGGTTTTACGGCCTTGCCGTCCTTTCAGAGCCTGGGCGAGGGGCTCTCCAGCCAGCCCAGCGCAGCGGTTTTGGCCCAGGCCATGCAAAATGCTAGGCAGGCCGGCTTGACCCTCGCCCGGGAGCTACGGGCTGTGGGGGTCGACTACAGCTACACGCCTGTGCTCGACCTCAACCACGGCCAGAGCGCGGTGATCGGCGACCGATCCCTTCACCGAGACCCGGCACTGGTGACCATGCTGGCCTCAGCCGTGATGCATGGTCTTCGAATGGCAGGCTTTCACAACTGTGGAAAACATTTCCCGGGGCATGGCTGGGCGCAGGCGGACTCCCACCTGGCGCTGCCGGTCGATGACCGTCCATTGGAGACCATCCTCTCCGATGACGCGAGCCCGTATGCCTGGCTGGGGCGGGGAGATGCGGCCCTGTCGGCCGTGATGCCGGCACATATTCGTTATACGGCCGTCGACGATCAGCCTGCGGGATTCTCCAGGACCTGGCTCACCGACATCCTCAAGGGGCGCCTGGGCTTTGAGGGCGTGGTGATCAGCGATGACCTGGCCATGGCGGGTGCCGCCGTCTACGAGGATGTGGCCGATCGTGCGCAGGCGGCCTTTGAGGCCGGCTGTGATGCCACCCTGATCTGCAATCGGCCCGACCTCAGCATTCGGGCGCTGGATGAACTACCGCGCCGAATGCCTGACTTTTTAACTGCGCCGGCGCGGCGAAGCCTGGCTCGGCTCCTGCCGGATGCGTGAGCATGGAGGCGCTCGCGGGCTGTCGTCGTTGTGAGCGGCTTGCGGGCTTTCTAGACGCCGTTCGGGCCGAGCACCCAAATTATTTCTGCGCCCCGGTGCCCCCTTTTGGTGATGCCGCAGGCCAACTGTTGGTGGTGGGTTTGGCCCCAGGCCTACATGGCGCCAATGCGACAGGCCGGCCCTTCACGGGTGACGCCTGCAGCGATCTCCTCTATGGCAGCCTGCACGCTCATGGCTTCTCAACTGCGCCACGCTCCTTGCATCGTGATGATGGGCTTCTGCTTCATAACTGTCGGATCACCAATGCAGTGAAGTGTCTTCCACCAGCCAATAAGCCCACTGGTGAAGAGGTTCGTCGCTGTGGCAGTTATCTTCGGGCGGAGCTTCTGTCTCAGCGGCCACGTGTGGTGCTCGCGCTGGGAGCGGTCTCGCATCAGGCGGTGCTCAGGGCCTTGGGCCTGCGTGGTTCAGCCCATCCCTTTGCTCACGGTGCAGAGCATGATCTCGGCCAGTTGTGGGGCAGGCCAAACAGGCCTTGACCAGATGACCCCTGAGGAGACCGCCGCCTTCTTGAAGGGCTTGCCGGCCGCGCCTGGGGTCTACCGATTCTGGAGCGCGGCCGACGAACTACTCTATGTGGGCAAGGCCCGCCATCTGAAGAAGCGTGTGTCATCTTACTTTCAGAAGCATGGCCACAGTCCCCGAATTGCCAAGATGGTCTCGCAGATTCATCGGGCTGAGATCACCGTCGTTCGCTCTGAGGCAGAGGCCTTGCTGCTCGAGAGCAACCTGATCAAAACCCAGTCGCCGCGCTACAACATTCTGTTCAGAGACGACAAGTCGTATCCGTACCTGCGGATGAGCCGGCATGCCTTTCCCAGAATTAGTTTCTACAGGGGTGCAGTCGATCGGCAGGCCGATTACTTTGGCCCTTTCCCCAATGGCTGGGCGGTGAAGGAGAGCATCCAGATCCTGCAAAAGGTCTTCCAGCTTCGCAGCTGCGCGGACTCCGTATTCTCCAACCGATCGCGGGCCTGCCTGTTGCACCAGATCCACCGGTGCAGCGCGCCCTGCGTCGGTGTCATCTCGCCGGAGGACTACGCCCGAGACACCCAGCGCGCCTTGGCCTTTCTCAAGGGTGGCCATGAGGAGGTCCTGCAGGGCCTTGAGAGCGACATGGTGGAAGCCTCTGAGCGGCTCGCCTTTGAGGAGGCGGCGGTCTTTCGAGACCAGATCGCTGCCCTGTCTCGCGTTCTGCAGCAGCATGCCATGGAGGCTGAGGACGGCCAGGACTGCGACATTCTTGCGGTGGCCACCGATGGCCATCGACTGGTGGTCAATCTGGCCATGGTGCGGGGCGGTCGTCATTTGGGAGACCGTGCCCACTTCTCGATGAATTCATCTGGCCTCGATCAGGATCAGGAGTCTGTGCTCGATGAGGCCCTGGTGGCCTTCGTGGGCCAGCACTACGGCAGTTCGACCAGCATCCCCACCTTGGTCTTGAATCGGGAAGGCGCAGTGGAAGCGCTTCTCGAGTGGTGGTCGAGCACAGAGCGCGCGCCCAGGCTGCTCTATGCGCCGCAGGGCAAGCGACGTGATTGGCTGCGCATGGCCGAGGACAATGCACGCCTTGCTCTGGCCCGGCGTGCCCAGGAGCAGGGGGGTGCAGAGGCCAAGACGAGGCTTCTGGCCGACACGCTGGGTCTTGCTGTGCAGGAAGACCTTGCCCTGTTGCGCATTGAGTGTTTCGACATCAGTCACACCGCTGGCGAGGCCACCCAGGCCTCGTGCGTCGTCTACCACCACCATGCCATGCAGCCAAGCGAGTACCGTCGATTCAACATTGAGGGCATCACGCCTGGAGACGACTATGCCGCCATGCGACAGGCGCTGCTGCGCCGCTATGGTGAAGCCGAGAGCCTGCCCGACCTCGTACTCATCGATGGCGGCAAGGGGCAGCTCAGCATGGCCGCTCAGGTTTTCGAGGAATGTGGTCACGATACGGGTGTCTTGATCGGCGTGGTCAAGGGCGAGGGTCGCAAGGTGGGACTTGAGCGCCTGCTCCATGTGGATGGCCGAGAGCTGGCCTTGGGCCGTGATCATGCGGCCCTGCTGCTTGTGGCGCAGATTCGGGACGAGGCCCATCGGTTTGCCATCACGGGTATGCGGGCCAAACGAGCCAAGGCTCGACAAGGCTCGGTATTAGACGACATCGAGGGCATCGGTCCGAAGCGGCGGCAGCGGCTGCTGGGCAGATTCGGGGGCCTGCAGGGGCTGCGAGCAGCGTCTGTGGACGACCTCAAGACGGTCGATGGGATTTCAGAGACCCTCGCCCAACAGATCGTTCGACACCTTCGAGGGGAGTCGGACTGATGCGGCGCCTCTGGCGGTGGCTGCGCTGGCCAATCGGCCTCTTGGTGGGCCTCGTGCTGGTGGCGCAGCTCTTTTTCTTTGCGCAGGTGGTCTGGCTTCGATTCGTGGACCCGACGACGACATCCTTCATGCGTGCAGAGCAGGCGCGCCTCTCCATGGCTCAGTCTCGACCGGTCGTTCTGCGGCACCGCTGGGTGGATTACAGCCGCATTTCGTCGCAGGCCAAGCGCGCCGTGGTAGCCGCAGAGGACTCTGGCTTCACCCAGCACGATGGCATCGACTGGGAGGCCATTGAGAAGGCAGCCAAGGACAACTTTCGCAAGGGAAAGATCAAGCGGGGTGGCTCCACGATCACCATGCAACTGGCCAAAAATCTGTTTCTCTCCTCCGAGCGCAGCTTTGTTCGCAAGGCTCAGGAGGTCGTGCTCACGGGCATGCTGGAGCTGGTCCACGACAAACGTAGACTTTTAGAGCTCTACCTCAATGTGGCGGAGTGGGGTGTGGGTGTCTTTGGCATTGAGGCAGCCGCACAGCATTACTTTGGCATCCCGGCTGCCGCGCTCACGGCCGAGCAGTCGGCCTGGCTTGCTGCCATACTCCCGGCACCTCGGCGCTACGATCGGAACCGTCAGTCCGATTGGCTGCAGGAGAAGTCCATCATCATTCTGGAACGCATGCCCAAGGTGGCCATCCCATGACCTGGCAGGTTCGTCTGTCGCTCGCATTATTGTTTGTGACACCTGCCTTTTGGACGGTGAACTACCTCATTGCGCGGCTCTATGTGGGCGAGATTGAGCCCCATGCCCTGGCCCTGCTGCGCTGGTCCGTGGCCCTCTGCATACTGCTGCCATTCTGTATGGGCGAAATCCGCCGCGCATGGCCACTGACGCCTCAGGAGCGACGGGAGTTTCTGCTCATGGGGGCGTTTGGAATGTGGATCTGTGGTGCCTTTGTCTATATCGCTGGTCAGACCACCTCATCGGTGAATATCGGCCTGCTCTATGCCCTGTCTCCTGTGCTGATCAGCTATGCCTCGGCCAAGCTTCTCAAGGAGCCCTTTGGCTGGGTGCAGTCCTTGGGTGTTGGTCTGGCCCTGCTGGGCATGGTCTGGGTGGTGATGAAGGGGGATCTCTCTCAGTTGGCCGCCCTTGAATTCACACCGGGTGACATTTGGATTTTGGTCTGCGTGGTCTCATGGACGCTTTATTCCCTGAGGCTCAAGGGCGTGCCCACACGCTTTTCAGCAGTCGCCAGGCTGAGCCTCATCACGGCCGGTGGGATTCTGGTGCTCATCCCCTTTACGATCATTGAAGCAGCGCTCACACCAAATTGGACGATCACGCCGCTTGGCTTTTGGTATGTGCTTTTGGTAGGCGTCTTCCCGGGGGTGGGTGCCTATGTCTGCTACTCCTACATGCAGCAGCACTTGGGGGCTGCACGGACATCGGTGGTGCTCTACTTCGGGCCCATTTATGCCGCCCTGGCGGGCTGGGCGCTACTGGGCGAGGCGCCCGAGATCTTCCATCTGGTTGGGGGCGTTGCCATTCTTTGCGGGGTTTACCTGGTCAATCGGCCGAGCCCGGGGCCGCAAGGGCAGCCTCGGGCTTCGTCGTGAAGCAGATTTACTTGGCGATCGCGCCGGCGTAGCACAGCCCACCAGTGATCTCAAGGGTGGTGGCATTGATGGCCTCGTTCACCGCGCAATGCTCGATGAGGGATGCAATCTCTTCGGGCTCTACGAGCCTTCCAAGATGCACGTCCTTCAAGATGCCCGCCAGGGCATCCTGGTTCATGCCAGTGAGCATGGGAGTTGCTGTGTAGCCAGGGGCAATGCCAACGGCGCGAATGTTGCGAATGCCGCGCATGTGGAACTCGCCAACCATGATCTTCGGCATCAGGGCGCAGGCCACCTTGCTAGAGGAGTAGTTGAGCTGGCCGACCTGGCCCACCTTATTGACTGAAGAAATGGTGACGAGCAGGCCCGGCCAGCCACCATTGGCCATGGCTTCGGCAGCGTCTCGCAGGGTCAGGAAGGTTCCGGTGAGGTTCACATCGATGACCTGCTGCCATTTGTCGAGGCCAAGTTTCTTTCCGATCTTTCCCGTGGCCTTGTCGGGGCTGAGCATCAGGCCGTCCCGGATCACGCCTGCACAGGCCACGGCCATGTTGAGCTTTCCAAATTTCGCCAGCCCTGCCTCGATGAAGCGGGCAGTGTCTGCCTCGGAGGTCACGTCGGCACCGATGGCAATGGCCTCGGTGCCCATGGCCACGACGGCGTCGGCGGTCTTCTGGGCGTCGGCCTCGACCCGGTCGACCAGAACGAGTTTTGCGCCTTTGCTGGCCAGGTGCTTGGCCACAGCCTGACCAATGCCATTGCCCGCGCCGGTGATGAGGGCTACGCTGCCTTTGACTTCCATGGGGATTCCTTTTTTTGATTGTTAAACTTAGACCATTCTAGTGGGATTTATGATGCGCCGCAACATAACGCAGGAGAAGGTCAACAGATGAACGTCGTGCTCGTGGGATCCAAACATTTCGGCTCGGAGGTACTCTCTCGGCTTATGGGCGCCTCAGGTGTGTCCATTACCTGTGTGATTTGCACGGATCCTGAGGACCGTCTCGCGGGTCTGGCTCAGCAGCACGGCCTGCCCGTCCGTATTCAAGAGAATCCCCGATCTGTTGGCGGCCACGAGGTTCCGGATGGTACAGACCTGATCGTCACGGCCTACAGCCACGCCCTTATCACCAACGAAGCCCTGGCCAAGGCCCGTCTTGGCGGTGTGGGCTATCACCCCAGCCTGCTGCCTCGGCATCGGGGGAGGGCGGCAGTGGAGTGGACGGTGAAGTGCGGCGATGCCATTGCGGGTGGTACCGTCTATCAGCTCAATGACAAGTGGGATGCCGGTGGCATCGTGGCCCAGGACTGGTGTTTTGTCCTGCCCGGCGAGGACGCCGGGAGCCTCTGGCGCAGGGCCTTGAGCCCCCTGGGAATCGAGTTGCTCTCCCAGACGGTGATCGACATCGCCGCGAAGGGCGAGGTGTTCATCACGCCCCAGCAAGAGGAGTTCGCCACCAAGGCGCCAGCCATCCCGGCTTAATCCCGGCCTCCGAGGGGCGCTTCCGCCTCGGTGGGGCTGGTTTGGTTCTTGCTTACTCCTGGGTAACCACCCAAGGAGGACGCCTATGGGCCCTTCACCTGTCGATTTCCAGTCATCAGACCGGCTGGCGTATATCCCGAGCACCGGACGAGGTGACGATCGGGGCGTTCACCATCGCCTGCCTGATGGCACAGCCGTCACCTACGCAGATATTCGTCGCGCGGTGGAGGAAGGGCGGGGAGATGAGGACGTGTCCCCTTATTTCACAGGGCAGACCAATGCCCAGGCCCTGGGCACCCATCAGATCGTCAAACTCATTGAAGACCCACCGCCCGTGGTGGGCGCCATTTTTGCGCTGGCCCAGCGGTCTTGGTTCTCCCTGGCCACGGCCGTGGCCTCCGCCTTCGGAACGACAGAGGAGGTGAAGACTGCACTGACTGAGGCACCGACCAAGCCGGAGGGAGGCACTAAAGCGGACAACGAGGCGATCGCTGAGCAAACTTCAATCCTCAATGAGAACGGGACCGAACAGCCTCTTCGGGCACTGACCGATGCGCTCGAGCAGCCCGCTGCGCCCGTGTTCATGGCCGCTGAGGCCCTCCGCATCCGTCAAGCCATCGAGCCATAGCGGGCCCTACTTCAAGACTTGCAATAGGTTGTTGAAGTCGTCTGTCCAGAGCCGAAGGCCTGTGATGGGTTCGATGATGTATTCCGCATCTTGTATGTCGGGGTCTGCCATCAAGGCCTTGTTTCGGGTCACCAGCACATAGTCGGTTGAGGCCAGTAGACGCCCAGAGGTGTCGTCGGGCTGGTGGGAGAGCAGCATCGCCATCAGCCCAGCATCGTGGGCGAGCTGCTGCACCACCGGGGGCAGCCGCAGGTAACGGTTGGTCACATGAAAGACGATCGCACCGTCGGGCTTGAGATGACGTAGGTACACCTCCATGGCCTCTTGCGTGATCAAATGAACGGGAATGGCATCGCTTGAGAAGGCGTCGATCACCAGCACATCGAATGCCTGTGGAGGCTCTCGCTCAAGCTGGAGCCGTGCGTCTCCCAGGGAGAAGCTCTTCTCGGCGGGGCTGTCCGATAAGTAAGTAAATCGGTCCTGTGCAAGATCGATCACCGCGTCATTGATCTCATAGAACCGGTAGTGATCCTGGGCCCGTCCGTATACGGCCAAGGTTCCCACGCCGAGGCCCACCACACCAACCCGGCTGCCACTCGGGCGGTTCTTCGAATACCAGTTGATGGCCAGGCCCGCCCCGGATTCCGGCCCGTAATAGGTGGTGGCCATTCGCCGTAGCGCAGGGTCTGCACTCTGTAGGCCATGCAGAATCACGCCGTGCACCAGTCTCCGGGTGGCATGGTCCTGTCCCTCATATCGGGCCTCGTTCACGCGCAGTGTGCCGTAGAAATTTCTGCTGGCCACCTCATTGTTATGAAAGAGGCTGTCGATGTGCTCGTGTGCGTAATAGACCGTAGCCGTCATGCTGGCCACTGCGCCGGCCACAAAGAGCACGCGGGTTGGAAATAAGGTGTCGGCCTGTCGTAATACGACCCACAGCGCCATGAGTGCCACTGCGAGAAGGCCAGCCGGAAGCTCCCAATAGAACGGGGCAAGTTGGGGCGCAAGCAAGGAGACCGTGAGGCCACCACAGGCCCCTCCGAGGGCCACCATGAAGTAGAACCGGGTGAGCTTGCGCGCGGGCGGCTTGGACTGCGCCAGTTCACCATGGCAAAAGAAGCAGACCAGAAAGAGGCCACCCAGGTATAGGGGGATCGCCTCTTGGATGCGCATGATTCCGTCGTCGGCCACCAGGCCCCAGGCCATGATGGCCGATACAGCCAGGGCTGGAAGCATGAATGTCTCTCGGCGATACCAGCCACGGCCGCCGCGCCCCTCAAAGGCCAGTACAAAGGTCAGCAGGTAAAGAGACAGTGGAAGGATCCAGAGAAACGGGATAGAGGCGACGTTCTGTGTGATGTGGCTCGAAATGGCCAGCAGTAGCAGTGTTGCCAGCCCGGCCATGCAGAACCAAAAGAGGTGGTCTTGAAGGCTGATGCGATGGGTGGATTCCTCGGTGCCTGTCTGTACACCCTCTGAAGGCGTTAATGCCATCGGCCTCCTCATGGCCCTGAGGCCGACCAGAATCACCAATACGGTGAATACAGCGTAGGCGGTGCTCCAGACCCAGGCCTGATGCTGTGTGGACACATAGGGCTCGATGATGAAAGGGTAAGAGACCAGGCCCAGAAGGGAGCCGGCATTGGACAGGGCAAAGAGTCGGTATGCGCGCTGCGCCAGTTGAGGGTCATGCTGTTCACGAGCCCACCAAGACTGAATGAGTGGTCCGGTGGTCGACAGCATGAAGTAGGGCAGGCCAATGGTGACGGCCAGCAGGCCGAGGATTCGAAGCAGTGGTGCCTCGTCTCCCATGGGCTTCCAGCTGTCGGCCGCCAGAATGGGGAGGCTGATGAGGCTCACCACCAAGAGCGCGGCATGCAGGCTCGTTTGCGCCTTTGGTTGAAGGCGCTGGATCAGGTCTGAGTAGGCGTAGCCGGCGAGCAGCACCAGCTGGAAAAAGGTCAGGCAGGCCGACCAGACCGATGCGGATCCGCCAAACCACGGCACGATCTGTTTGGCGATGATGGGTTGAACCAGAAAGAGAAGGAAGCTTGAGAGCAGAACCGCCAGCGCATAGAGCAGCAAGATGATCTCGGGTCGTGAGGTGGGAGGGGATGTTCGAGCCTGCGTATTCTAAGGGGAGTCCGCGAGAGGCTGTCCGATCTTTCATGTTTCTGGTCTTGGTTGGTGCAGGCAATGCACCAAAATAGCCCAGCTCCCTCAGCCACTGCCCCAGGGGGATGCGGCAGGGCACGCGGAAGGGGCGTTTTCTGCGTGCACATGATTGGCACTGCGTTTGCATAGGTGTCGGGCATGAACCTCAGCACCCTGAAATGCCCATTCTGCGAGATCAAGGAAGACCAGATCATCGCCCAAAACACCCATGCCATTGCCATTCGTGATGCCTACCCTGTCACCCCGCTGCACACCCTGATTCTCCCGAGGCGCCACGTGCACGATGTCTTTGGCATGGGGCAGTTGGAGGTGATGGCCTGCATGCGGTTGCTCGACGACGTTCGCCGAGGTCTTCTACTCGAAGACCCTCTGATTGCGGGCTTCAATGTGGGAAGCAACGCCGGTGAGGTCGCGGGCCAGAGTGTCTTTCATTGTCATTGGCACCTGATTCCCAGGCGCAGAGGGGATGTTGCCGTGCCAAAGGGCGGCATTCGCAACCTCATTCGCGGAGGCGCGAGCCCCAACAGCATGGTCTAGCCAATCTCCCAGACCATTCGGCTGGATCCGGGGCATCCTGGCATGCCTGCTGCCGTTGCGTCGGGGTGGTCGGCATTTGAGCGTCCGCTCTGCGACAATTCGAGGATGCAGAAACGATGTATCGTCGGTCTTTCACTATTCTTGGTAGCCCGACCCCTCCTGGCCATCGACCTGGCCCCCGATGACTTGATCCCACCAAAGTCTGGTCTCCGTTATGTGCAGGTGGGATTCACCCATTCGGAGCGAGAAGACTACAAGCTCAAGGGGGCCACGACGGCCCCTGGTGTTGGGATGCGGGGTGCTATTGGTCACCTCCGGTACGGACAAACCTTTGAATGGGCTGGTCAGCCTGCCGTCGCCTATGCCCAGGTGGCCCAGGGTGAGATTCGGCCTACCGGATGGCCGGCCTCTGTCGCGGCCGAGCGATCCACCGGCGACCTCTCCCTGTTTCTCGGCCGTTGGCTTCTCGCCGACCGACTCGCGAGCCGATATGCCGCCGTTGGGGGCTACCTGGTCCTGCCCACGGGCTCGTATGCGCTTGAGAAGACCACCGGCTTTAACCGTAACCTCGGTGAGAACCGAGTGCGGGCTGCCTTGCAGGTGGGCTATCACCAGCCCCTCTCATCCACTTGGGGCTGGATGACGGCTGCCGATGTGTTGTGGTCTAGCCAAAATGATGCCATCTACAACGCTTCGGGCGTGAGAGGCACCTTAGACCAGGCACCGCTCTATTCCCTGCAAACAGCCATCGGACGAAGCATCGCTGAGCATGTGCGGCTGGGCTTTTCCTATTTCTACACCCAGGGCGGAGAGACTCGGTTCAATGGCGTAGATCAGAACAATGCCTTGAGGGTGCATCGCGGCATGCTGACCCTCACCACCCACGGCCTGGGCGGCCGTTGGATGCTGCAGGTGGGCCGAGACATCAAGACCGATACGGGGTTTGTCGAGAAGGAACGCGTGATCCTGCGCTACACCACGCGGCTCCCGGACGCACACTGATCCATGCCAGCACAGGCCCTCGCGTTTGTGGACATCGAGACGTCGGGGTCCACCCCCAACCGAGACGGCATCACAGAGATCGCTGTTATCCGATTGGAGGAGGGAAGGGTTCGGCGTTGGGAGCGATTGATCAATCCAGAGACGGTCATTCCGAGCTTCATCGAGTCACTCACGGGCATACGCAATGAGATGGTTGCAGATGCTCCAACCTTCCGAGACGTGGCTGCAGAACTGCATGATGAGTTGGCCGGGTGCATTTTTGTGGCCCATAACGCGCGATTCGACTACAGCTTCATCAAACAAGGATTTGCAAGTACAGGCCTGGCATTTCGGGCGCCTACGCTCTGCACGGTGAAGCTGTCTCGGCGACTTTTTCCCTTGGAGCGCCGACACAATCTCGACACACTCATTGAGCGGCATGGGCTTGCTCCGATCGGCCGGCACCGGGCCATGGCCGATGCCGACCTGCTCCTGCAGTTCTGGAACGTGCTCGAGGCATCCATTGGCCAGTCGGCCCTTTGGGATGCGGTGGGTGCGCTCATCGCACGCCCGAGCTTGCCCTCGCACATCGAGTCCTCAGTCATCGATGAGCTACCCAATTCACCCGGGGTTTACCTGTTCTACGGGGAAAATGACCTTCCGCTCTACATCGGGAAGTCCAAGGACATTCGATCTCGGGTGATGTCTCACTTCTCAGGCGACATCCGCTCGTCGCGGGAACTTCAGATGTCGCAGCAGGTTCGACGCATTGAGTCTCGAATGACCGGCGGCGAGGTTGGCGCGCTGCTGCTCGAGGCTGCACTGGTGAAGTCCATGAAGCCCATCTTCAACCGTCAGCTTCGCCTCACCCGGTCGGTCAGTACCTTGGTGCTGGGTGCGCCAGAGGATCTCCCACAGGTTCAGCCGATGGAAGTGACCCAGGCCATTCGACATCACCCAGGTCGTTGTCATGGCCTCTATGAGACTGTCACGGAGGCGCAGCGCGCACTGCGCTCAATGGCAGAAGCCAACACCCTCTGCAAGGCCTTCCTTGGGCTGGAGAAGCGTGTTCATGGTCGAGCCTGTTTTGGCCTGCAGCTCGGCCGCTGCAAGGGTATCTGTGATGGCCGAGAAGACCCGAGAGAGCACCATCTAAGGCTCTCACTGGCGCTGACATCCGTGCGTGTGAAAGACTGGCCTTTTGAGGGCGCCGCCTACCTGAGAGAGGGAGACTCGGTGCTCGTCTTTCGTGACTGGGCATTCCTCGGGGAGGCCCAGAATGAGGATGATCTGCAGGCCTGTTTATCGGGTGAACAGACAGTGCAGTTCGATCGCGACACCTATCGAATCCTGAGCCGTGTGGTGGGCAGGATGATGCCGATTGCGTCGGAACTTCAGGCCGCTTCGTCGCGCGGCGGTGCCTGATGCACCACTCCCTGATCAATGAGCGAATCGATTTCTTCAGGGGAGAATCCAAAAGACTCAAGTACCCCAACTGTGTGCTCACCCAGTTCTGGCGCGGCAGTGGGAGTCGGCCTCGAGGATGCGCCAAACTTAATTGGGTGACCAATGCCTTTCACCCGACCGGCTTTTGGATGGATGGTCTCCACCACCATCTCGCGGGCAAGTGCCTGGGGGTGGGTTAGGGCCTCTTCAATCGAATGAACCGGTCCTACGGGCACACCGGCTGAATCAAAGGCATCGATCCACTCCGCGGTTCCCTTGAATGCGAGAACAGCCTCAATCAGCTGGGTTAGCTCCTGCTGGTGTTGCATGCGATCGGAGTTGCTTGCAAAGCGCGGGTCGGCCTTCCATTCGGGATGTCCGAGGGTGTCGGCGATGCGCTCCCAGTTGGCCTGATTGGCTCCCCCGATGTTGAGATGGCCGTCCGCCGTCCTGAATGCTTGATAGGGCGCCGTAAGGGGGTGGGCAGATCCGAGTGGCTTGGCCGAGCGCCCGTTTGCGAAAAACATCGCCGCCTGCCAGTAGGTCTGCTGCAGACCGGCCTCCATGAGGGAGGTCTCCACGAACTGGCCCTTTCCGGTCAAACTACGCTCCACAAGGGCGGCAAGAATTCCAACGCAGGCCAGTATCCCAGCATTAATGTCTGCAACCGAGTTCCCAGTCTTGGCTGGCGGTTGCCCCTCAAAGCCGGTGATGCTCATGAGACCGGAGAAGCCCTGGGCAATGAGATCAAAGCCGGGTTTGTCCGACATCGGGCCTGTTCGTCCGTAGCCTGACACCGCAGCGTAGATGAGTCGAGGGTTTTCCGCGTTCAGGGCCTCGTAACCCACACCAAGTTTTTCCATGGTGCCGGCTCGGTAATTCTCAGTGAGGACGTCTGCCTTCTGAACCATGCGCTTGAGCACCGCTACACCGGCGGGCTTCTTGAGGTCGATGGCTAGACCCTGCTTGTTTCGATTGAGGATCAGGAACGGAGCGGAGACCCCATTGATTCTAGGCTCACGGTACCCTCTTGAGTCGTCGCCAGAGGGGAGTTTCTCGACCTTGATCACATCGGCGCCCATGTCGGCAAGCATCATGCCGCAGGTGGGGCCCGCCATGATCTGAGCAAGCTCCAAGACCTTGATGCCCTGGAGCGGGCCAGCGCGGTCAGGGTTCTTCAATGTCATCGACCAACAAACTCTGGGGGTATCTTTGCAAGAAAAGCTTGATAGCCAATTCGAAAGTCTTCCGTGTCGAAGCAATCAAAGCATTCGTCACGCTCGGATGCCGAAATGGGTGTGGTATCGGTCAGGCGTCTCGCGAACTTCTTATGCCAACGAGCCACCAACGGCGCACCGGCTGCCACCCGTCGGGCTGTTTCTTGTGCCTCCCTCTCGACCTCACTGTCTTTGACAACCCTTGAAACAAGCCCAATTCGAAGTGCCTCGTTCGCATCGAAGATCCTGCCCTCCAAAAGAATCTCAAGGGCTTTGGATGGGCCAAGGA
Organism: Pseudomonadota bacterium; assembly: GCA_041163175.1. Taxonomy (GTDB): domain Bacteria; phylum Pseudomonadota; class Gammaproteobacteria; order Burkholderiales; family Burkholderiaceae_A; genus Hahnella. Next base: position 51,125 of record JBEARM010000009.1, read on the forward strand.
GCTTGGTGAGAGGGCTCATTTCACTGTAGGCCATCACAAGCCCTAGGCGATTGATCGGTGCCCCAAACCGACTCGATTCCCCACAGATTCGGATGTCGGCCATGGAGGCGATCTCCATGCCACCTCCGACACAAATTCCATGCACCTGGGCCACAATCGGATGCGGGCAAGCGGAGATGGCCGCGATCGTTCTGTGCATGACCTCACCGTAGGCAACAGCCTGAAGTTTGTTTGATCGCTCGGTCTCGAACTCGCTAATGTCATTTCCAGGCGAGAAAGACTTCTCGCCAGCGCCGCGGATGATGATGCAGCGGATGTCGTCATCTGCAGACAGGCGCTCAAAGGCTGCCCCAAGTTCCTGCCAGAGCGGCTTGGTCATGGCATTTAACTTTTCGGGGCGGTTGATGGTGAGTGATGCAATGTGTCCTTGCCTCGACTCGAGCAGAATCTTGGTCATTGCGGTAGGCCTCAATTAACGATAGAAATATTCAACCAGTCCCATACCGGTGACTGGCACGTAGGTCACAAGCATGAGCACGGTGAACAAGACGCCAATGAAGTAGATGTTGACCCGGGTGGTCTCCCAGACGCTGCACTTCGCAATGGCGCTTGAGACCATCAAGACACTTGCGACTGGTGGGGTCTGCTGCCCAATCCCAAGGTTGATCGTGACAATGAGTCCGAACTGGACAGGATCGATCCCTACGGCCAACACCAGCGGCATAACAACGGGCACCACCAGAATAATGGCTGCCGCCGAGTGAAGGAACACCCCAAGGAAAAGAAAAACAATATTTAGAAGAGCAAGGACAACATACTTATCCGATGTCAATTCAGAGACTTGCGCAGCGAGCTGCTGTGGGGCGGAGATTTCGGTGAGGTAGTTGCCCAGCAGCCCACTCGTAGCGACGAGCAGCATGACCACTGCAGTCTGCGTGCCCCCCTCCATGATGGCTGAACGCAGGTGGGACCAGTCGAGATCTCGGTAGATGACCAATCCGATAAACAAGGCGGCGAGCACTGCCAAGGCAGCGCCTTCGGTCGCCGTGACGACACCGCCAAAAATCCCGCCGAGGATGATGACCGGAAGTAACAATGCCCAACTCGCCTCCTTGGTAGCGATCCAAAGCTTGCGGCCCGAGAATCGCTCCTCGACAGGTAGGTTGTATCGGCGTGCAAAGTAGTAGGCCATTCCCATCAGTCCAAAGCCACCAATGAGTCCCGGAACGATTCCGGCCACAAAGAGCTGCACCACCGATGTTTCGGCCATAACCGCATACAGAATCATGGGAATCGAGGGGGGAATGATGATGGCAAGCGTTGCAGAGGATGAGGTGACGGCGGCAGACAAGGGAGCGGAGTAGCCCTTACGTTTCATCTCGGGAATCAGGACTGAACCCAGTGCCGCGACATCCGCAACAGCCGAGCCTGAGATCTCGGCAAAAAAGAGAGACACGCCAATGTTGACATGGGCTAATCCGCCCCGAATCCAGCCAAAGAGTGCGGTTGCCAGCCCCACTAGGCGCCTTGAGATGCCCGAGGAGTTCATGATGGCGCCTGCCAGAATGAACAAGGGTATGGCAAGCAGAGGGAAATTGGTGGCGCTCTGGTAGAGCACAATGGGTAGATTCGGCAGGACGTCGAGGCCTTGAGTCAGCACCATGGCGGCGGTGGCCACCACCCCGAGGGCCACAGCGATCGGAACGTTGAGCAGCACCAGGATAAGAACAGTTCCAAACAGAATGACCATGGTCTGCATGGGTTGTCCTTAAGCCTGTGGCCGCTGTCGGAGCAGATCGTACAGCGTCAAAAACTCTGAGATCAGAATCAGGACGGCTGAGATCGGAATAACAGATTGAAGGAGATCCATGGTAACCGTGGGGAGGCTGCTCATGGAATCGGTCGCTAAGATGGGCAGGATCTTCAGGCCCATCCAGCCCACGAGGGCGAAGAAGCCAATAACAACCAATTGCCCCATCACGGAGAACCAGCGTCGAGGACCGGGTGGAAGGAGGTCAACAATCTCGGGGCAGCCGATGTGTGCTCGCTTAAAAGAGGCCAAGGCTGACCCGTAGAAGGTTAGCCATGCGAGCAGCATAGATGCGACCTCGTCGTACCAGACCAAAGGGTTTCCAAGTGTTCGAAAGATCACGCCGGCAGTGACCTCCAGAAAGAGCACCACCATGAGGATACCGACGAGCCACTCTAAACATCGACCGTAAAGCGCGCGAAGGCCCCCAACGGGTGTCTCAGGAACACCGATATGTGACATCGCAGTGGCCTTCGCTGACCGCAGTTATCGCAGGCTATTGGCCTTGTCGATCAGAGCCTGTGCCCCCTTGACCTCAGTGCCGAAGTCCTTGTAAATCTCTTTGCTTGCCTCCACGAATGCCTTCTTGTCGACCTCATTGGCCTTGGTGCCAGCAGCAGTGATTTTCTCTAGGAGCTCCCGGTCGCCCTTGGCTGCCGTTTCATAGACGAAGGCCTGCGTTTCTTTGGCGGTGTCTTCGAGAATCTTACGAACATCGGCGGGCAGCGTGGCCCACTTTTTCGAGCCAGCAGTGAGATAGGCCGGCGTGTAAACGTGGCCGCTGAGGCTGATGAACTTTTGGACCTCTTGGAACTTGGCTGAATAGATTTGGGTAAAGGGGTTCTCCTGGCCATCCATGACGCCAGTCTGCAGGGCGGTGAAGACTTCCTTGAAACTCATGGGCGAAGGGTTGGCGCCATATTCCTGAAACATCCGAACCCGCCACTTTCCCTCCGGCACCCGAAGCTTGATACCCTTGAGATCGGCGGGCACGACGATCGGGCGCTTGTTGTTGGTGATGTGTCGGTAGCCGTTCTCCCAGACGCCGAGAATCTTAAGCCCTTTCTTTTCTGCCTCAGGTGCGAGGACGGGCCAGACGATATCCTTCTCAATGCGCTGCATGTGCTTCCGATCCTGCACCAGATACGGCAGTTCGAAGATGCCGAAGAGGTCAGACTCCGATGTCATGACTGAGGACGGAAGGGCCAGATCGATGGTGCCGAGTTTCAGCTTCTGAACCATTTCCTTGTCGCCACCCAACTGGCTTGACCCGAAGACGGTCACTTTGGCCTTGCCGGCGAGTTTTGCATTGGCCCGCTTTGCGAACTCTTCTGAGGAGAGCGCGAAGAGGGACCCAGGAGATCCCACATGGCCGAGCTTGATCTCGAGTTCTTGAGCCATGAGGGA
>JBEARM010000010.1:0-24609 GCA_041163175.1 Pseudomonadota bacterium
ATCACTCTCGGTGTTATTGTCATGCCCGACGTTTCGGCCGCAGGGCTTCCCAAGAGGACATCATGGCATTAGAAAAAAACGAAAACTACTTTGAACTCTCTGACGAGAACGACCGGGCCTCCGCCATTGAGGCACAGTTCAATGAGGATGCTCTGGAGATGGCCCGTCGCAAGATCGCCCCAGAGACAAACCCCGACTTCGACGGCACGCATTGCATCGACTGTGGCGAGAAGATCATGGCCGCCCGCCTCAAACTCGGCAAAATCCGCTGCATCGACTGCCAAACCCTGCTCGAAAAGCAGTCTCGCTTCGTCGCGGGCTGACCCCCCCCCTTGAAAAGGGGCCCAGGTGCCCCTATCATTAGCACTCGTAGGTGATGAGTGCTAACAGCGCTCCCGCCGACTCCCTTTTTTACCAACCTTTTTTGATGGAGCGAATCCGAATGAAATTGCGTCCCTTGCACGACCGTCTCGTGGTCAAGCGTCTGGATCTGGAGCGAACCACAGCGTCTGGCATCGTGATTCCCGACAACGCGGCCGAGAAACCCGACCAGGGTGAGGTGCTCGCCGTGGGCAACGGCAAGATCCAGGAAGACGGTAAACAGCGCCCCCTCGATGTCAAGGTGGGCAACCGCGTCCTGTTCGGCAAATACGCCGGCCAGACCGTCAAGGTCGATGGTGAAGAGCTGCTGGTTCTTCGCGAAGACGACGTCATGGCCGTGATCGAGTAATCACTCGACCCATACAACCCGAATACGAAGGAGAACGTTCAAATGGCAGCAAAACAAGTGATGTTTGGCGATGAAGCCCGCCAGAAAATGGTCAACGGGATCAACATCCTGGCCAATGCAGTCAAAGTAACCCTGGGCCCCAAAGGCCGCAATGTGGTCCTCGAGCGTTCCTTTGGCGCCCCGAGCGTGACCAAGGACGGCGTGTCCGTCGCCAAGGAAATCGAGCTCAAAGACAAGTTCGAAAACATGGGCGCACAGATGGTCAAGGAAGTGGCCTCGAAGACCGCTGACAACGCCGGTGACGGCACCACGACCGCAACCGTGCTGGCCCAGGCCGTGGTTCGCGAGGGCATGAAGTATGTTGCCGCTGGCATGAACCCCATGGACCTCAAGCGTGGTATCGACAAGGCCACCACGGCCATCGTGGCCGAACTGGCCAAGATCTCCAAGCCTTGCACCACCGCCAAAGAGATTGCCCAGGTGGGCTCCATCTCGGCCAACTCCGACGCTGAAATTGGCGAGATCATCTCGAAGGCCATGGAGCGGGTTGGCAAGGAAGGCGTCATCACCGTCGAAGACGGCAAGTCGCTCCAGAATGAGCTCGACGTGGTCGAGGGCATGCAGTTCGACCGTGGCTACCTGTCCCCCTACTTCATCAACAATCCTGAGAAGCAGGTTGCAGTGCTCGAGAACCCGTTCATCCTCCTGCACGACAAGAAGGTCTCGAACATTCGCGACCTCCTGCCGGTGCTCGAGCAGGTGGCCAAGTCCGGTCGCCCGCTGCTGATCGTGGCGGAAGATGTCGAGGGTGAGGCCCTGGCCACCCTGGTGGTCAACAACATCCGCGGCATCCTCAAGACCGTTGCCGTCAAGGCCCCCGGCTTCGGCGACCGCCGCAAGGCCATGCTCGAAGACATGGCCATCCTCACGGGCGGTGAAGTGATCTCTGAAGAGACCGGCATGACCCTCGAGAAGGCCACCCTGGCCCAGCTTGGCCAGGCCAAAACCGTCGAGATTGCCAAAGAGAACACCACCATCATCGACGGCGCAGGCGACAAGAAGAACATCGATGCTCGGGTCAAGCAGATCCGTACTCAGATCGAAGAGGCGACCAGCGACTACGACAAGGAAAAGCTACAGGAGCGCGTGGCGAAGCTCGCCGGCGGTGTTGCGGTGATTCGTGTCGGTGCAGCCACCGAGGTCGAGATGAAGGAGAAGAAGGCCCGCGTCGAGGACGCCCTTCATGCCACCCGTGCAGCGGTGGAAGAGGGAATCGTTGCTGGCGGTGGCGTAGCCCTGCTGCGTGCACGGGCCAATGCCAAGGTCAAGGGCGACAACCCCGACCAGGAGGCCGGCATCAAGATCGTGATGCGTGCGGTGGAAGAGCCCCTGCGTCAGATTGTGGCCAACTGCGGTGATGAGCCCAGCGTCGTGGTCAATAAGGTGCTCGAGCTCAAGGGCTCCAACGGCTACAACGCAGCCTCCAGCGAGTACGGTGACATGCTCGAAATGGGTGTGGTCGATCCCACCAAGGTGACCCGTACGGCCCTGCAGAATGCAGCCTCTGTGGCCAGCCTGATGCTCACCACCGACTGCATGATCGGTGAGGCACCCGACGACAAGCCAGCCGGCGGCGGCATGCCCGGCGGCATGGGCGGCATGGGTGGCATGGGCGGCATGGACATGTAAAAGGAGGTTTGCCTCCTGCTCTCCAAACCCGGGCCTTCGCGCCCGGGTTTTTTTTCGCGTGTCACAATCCCAGCCTATGCAATTCATCGATCGGTGTGAGGCCGCCTGGGCCGAAAACGAGAGCCTGCTCTGTGTGGGCCTCGACCCCGAGCCCAAACAATTTCCAAGGCCACTACAGGGCAGCCCCACGCTAGAGGCCGTCGAGGCCTTCTGCCTCGAAATTGCAGCCGCCACAGCGCCATACTGCTGCGCCTTTAAGCCTCAAATTGCGCACTTTGCGGCGCTCGGCGGAGAGGCCGTGCTCGAGCGAATCTGCAGCTCCATTCGGTCTTCATTTCCGCAGCACCTCCTCATCCTGGACGCAAAGCGGGGAGACATTGGGTCGACAGCCCAGCACTACGCCACTGAAGCCTTCGGCCGCTACATGGCCGACGCGGTCACGGTGAACCCCTACATGGGCTCGGACAGCATCGCCCCCTACCTGGCCCACGCCAGCAAGGGCATCTTCGTCCTGTGTCGCACAAGTAACCCAGGTGGCGACGACCTCCAGATGCAGCGGCTCTCCTGCGGAGATCGCCTCTTTGAACACGTGGCCAGGCTTGCTGCAGAAGAATGGAACCAGCATGGCCAGGTCGGCCTGGTGGTGGGCGCCACCTATCCCGAGGAGGTGGGGATCGTTCGCAATCTGGCACCCAGGCTTCCCCTGCTCGTGCCAGGCATCGGTGCACAAGGAGGCGACCTCCTTGCAACCATCGCTCGGGGCTCAACGGCCAAAGGTGGCCTCTTCTTAAACAGCTCCCGCGCCATCCTCTATGCGAGCGTGGACCACGACTGGCGTGAGGCTGCCCAGCAGGCCGCCCGACAGACACACCAGGCCATACAGGACGCCCGTGCACAGACCAGCCATTGAGCCGTTGCAGGGCCAGTCCGGCGCCTGGGCGCTGCTTCAGAAGGAGATCAGGCGCTTCACCAAGGTGTCCGTGCAGACCGTTCTCGCGCCGGTGGTCTCCTCCCTCTTGTTTCTCGCCATCTTTGCCTTCCTGCTCGAAGGCCGGCTCGAACCTTTTCCGGGTGTGGGCTACAGCGCCTTCCTCGTACCAGGGCTCGTGATGATGACCCTGCAGCAGAATGCATTCGCAAATACGAGTTCCAGTCTGACCCAGAGCAAGATCACCGGCACACTCATTTTTCTCATGCTCTCACCATTGAAGCCATGGGAATGGCTGGTGGGCTACCTGGGTGGCGCCGTGGCCCGTGGCCTGGCCTGCGGCCTGGTGGTCTGGCTCGCCAGCATGCCATTCATTGAGGTGAGCGTGACCCACTGGGGATGGGTGCTGCTCTTTGGCCTGCTGGCCTGCCTCATCATGGGCGCACTTGGACTGCTAGCCGCCCTCTATGCCGAGAAGTGGGATCACGTCTCCGCCTTCCAGAACTTCCTCATCAATCCGCTCACGTTTCTGGCGGGTGTCTTTTACTCCATTCATGCGCTGCCACCTGTCTGGCAGACCATCTCGCACTTCAATCCGTTTTTCTATCTCATCGATGGCTTTCGATATGGTGTCTTTGCCCAGTCGGATGTCTCTCCCTGGATGAGCCTCTGGGTCTGCGCCATCTTCTGTTCGGTGCTGCTCGCCCTCTGCCAATTCCTCATCGCCATCGGCTGGCGCATTCGGTCATAAAAAAACGGCCCCGAAGGGCCGTTTTTGATTCAACTCGCTCCCAATTACTTCTTGGGGGCTTCCTTGCACTCTTTCTTGTCTTTGTTCTCGGCCTTCTTGCAGTCGACCTTGGCATCTGCCTTGGCGGGTGCTGCTGGGGCTTGTGCAATTGCTGCACCGGAGAACGCAACCATTGCTGCCATCATGGCCATCGAAATCTTTTTCATATTTTCCTCGTTGTGGTTTAAGAGTGAACTCAGTACAACGAGCGCAGTCTATGCAATTCACCCCGGGCCCTGTGCTGTCTATTGTGTGCAATAGGTACGCAACAAATAGGTATGCCTTAAATATTTAGGCAAGTGAAAGCCAGGCCGCGCCCAGCACCCCAGCCGAGTCACCAAGTTCATGCCGGCGAATCGGCGTGTCGCAGGCGCCACCGAAGACCCTCTCACCCAAGCCGTCCGCCAAGGCCTTGGGCAGCCAATCCAGGTTCGATAATCCCCCACCCAGAACGACCACATCTGGGTCGAGTGTGTTGACCAGCTGGGCCAGTCCCGTGGTGAGTGCATGGATCATGGACGACCTGCACGCCAGCGCATGAGGGTCCTGGGGATCCGAAAGAATCAGCTTGGCGGAGCGCGACCGGCCGGCGGATGCCCGATACCGTGCCTCGACCCCACTGCCCGAGGCCAGCATCTCCAGGCAGCCGAGTCCACCGCACCAGCACTGCGGGCCGGACGAATCCACGCTGACATGACCCCACTCGCCAGCCAGCCGATTTCGGCCCGTGTGAAGAACGCCATCGATGACGAGCCCTCCCCCGCAGCCCGTGCCCAGAATGACGCCAAACACCAGTCGGAATCCACGCCCTGCCCCGGCACGCGCCTCGGCCAGGGCAAAGCAGTTCGCATCATTCTCCACACGAATAGACTGGCCCAAGGCCAGGGACACCTGACCTTGAAGATCAAAACCATTGAGGCACTGGGTATTGGAATTGCGCAACAGGCCCGTCTGCGGTGAGAGCGACCCAGGGGTGCCCAGGCCGATGGCGTGCGGCGTCTCCGGACTGGGCAGGCACTGCCGTGCGCGGCCCACCAACTCGGTCATGGCCAGCACAATCGCCTGAGGACCCTCCTTCGCCGGCGTCGGCACACGGTCCCGAAACAGAACGCGGTCATCGGGGCCCAACAGAGCGACCTCTGTCTTGGTGCCCCCGAGATCGATTCCGATTCGAAACATGGGGGCCATTGTAAGATCGGCCAATGCCCCTGTCCCATCTCATGCTCGTGCTCGTGATCATGGGCTTCTGGGGCACCAACTTCGTCGTGCAGTACTGGGCCGTGCATCTGGTGCCGCCCACGCTCTTTGCAACCCTTCGGTTCGCAGCCGTGGCCTTCCCCCTCATCCTGCTGCTGCCGCGTCCGAATGTGCCCTGGCGACTCCTCATCGGCTATGCAGCCACGTCCTTCACCATCCAGTTCACGCTGCTGTTCCTGGCCCTTCGGTGGGGGATGCCACCCGGACTCGCCTCCTTGGTCATGCAGAGCCAAGTCCTCTTCACCGTGCTGCTCGTGGTCCTGCTGGGGGCCGAACGACCACGGCGATTGCAGTGGGCAGGCATTGTCCTGGGGGCGGCAGGCATGCTCCTCGTTGCCCAGGGGCTTGAGGATGGCGCCACGCTTGTGGCCTTCCTCATGACCCTCTGCGCGGCATTGTTCTGGAGCATCGGCAACCTATTTACCAAGGAGATGGGCTCGGTGCGGGCCGGAGAACTCGTGGTCTGGGGGTCTGCCCTCGGGGCCATTGGCCTGCTGCCCATTTCACTCTGGCTCGACGGCCCCCAGGCCTGGGGCGAGGCACTGGGCATGCTCCTACAAGGGCATCCCACCCTCTGGGCCTGCCTGATCTTTAATGCCTTTGGGGCCAGCGTGATTGGATACGGCGGCTGGGCCTGGCTGCTGAGTCGGCACCCCGCCACCCATGTGGTGCCCTTCACCCTGTTGGTGCCCTTCTTCGGAATGGGTTCAGCCGCCATCCTCCTGGGTGAGGCCCTGCCGGAGGGTGCCTGGCCTGGGGTGGCATTGGTGCTGCTGGGCCTGCTGCTCATTCAACTGCCCAAAACTGTTGTTGGGCGAGTGTTCGGTAAAGCTCACTAGTCGCCATCAATTCCTCATGGCGGCCACTGGCCACGAGCTGGCCTTGGTCCAAGACCAGAATGCGATCGGCCCTTCGTACCGTGGAGAGCCGATGTGCAATCACCAATGCCGTGCGGCCCGGCAGCAGCCGCTCCAAGGCCTGCTGGACCGCTCTCTCCGAGACGGTGTCGAGTGCCGAGGTCGCCTCATCGAGCAGCAGCAGGGGCGGGTTGCGCAGCACTGCCCGTGCAATCGCGATGCGTTGGCGCTGCCCACCCGACAGGCGCAGACCTCGCTCACCCAAGAAGGTCTGGTAGCCAGACGGCAGGGCTCGAATAAATTCATCGGCATGGGCCGCACGGGCCGCGGCCATCACCTCCTCGTCGGTTGCATCGAGCCGGCCATATCGGATGTTGCCCATCGCATCGTCTGAGAAAATAACCGGGTCCTGGGGCACCCAGCCAATGGCCTCACGAATGGCGGCATCGCCCCAGTCCTGGGCCGGCCGACCATTGAAACGGATGCAGCCCTGGCTGGGCTGGTAGAAACCCAGCAGGAGGGAAAAAATGGTGGTCTTCCCCGCGCCTGAGGGGCCGACCAAGGCCCAGGTCTGGCCGGCAGGAATCTCAAAATCGAGACCAGACACGGCAGCGTCTCCTGGACGAGACGGATACGAGAAGACCACAGACTCAAAGGTCACCCCCACCGCCTCACCAAGGCCGGGCGAAGACTCAGATGCCATGGCCTTCGATGTGTCGGCGCCATCATCTCCTTCCATCAGGGAGACCAGCCGCTCGGTTGCGCCCACTGCACGCTGCAAATCGCCCCAGCCCTCGGCCAGTGCCGCAATCGAGCCTGCTGTGAGCACGGCATACAGAACAAACTGGGCCAACTCCCCCGCCGACATGGCCCCGGCCACCACCTCGCGCGCACCGAGCCACAGCACAAACACAATGACCAGAAAGGCCAGGACAATCGCCACGAAGGTCAGTGAGGATCGACCACGAATTCGCCGCAGGGCCGTTTCAAAGGCCGACTCCACGGCCAGTCCATAGCGCCGGCCCTCGTAGGGCTCGCGGCCCAAGGACTGCACAGTGGTCATGGCGTTCAGGATTTCGCCCGCCAAGGCGCTTGTGTCTGCCACCTTGTCCTGGCTTACTTTAGACATCTTCCGAACCCGACGGCCCAAGGCCAGCACGGGCAGCACCACACCGAGCAAGAGCAGCACCATGAGCCCGGCCAGCATGGGGCTGGTGACCAGCATCATGGAGACCCCACCCACCAGCAGCACACTGCTGCGCAGGGCCATGGAGACGCTTGTGCCCACAAGTGTCTGAACCAGCGTGGTGTCAGCCGTGAGCCGAGAGAGCACCTCACCAGTCTGAAGGGTCTCGAAATAAGCGGGCGGGCGGCTCAGCACCGCGTCATAGACCTTCTTGCGCAGGTCGGCCACGACCCGCTCGCCAAGCCAAGACATAAAATAGAAGCGGCCCGCCGTGGCGGCCGCCAGAAAAACCGACAAGGCCATGAGCACGGCAAAGGGCTCCGTGAGGCCCTGAAGCCCGGAATCGATCAGCCCCCGAAAGGCCAGTGGCACCGAGAGGGTGGCGGCAGCGGCCAGCCCCAAGAAGATGAAGGCAAGGGCCCATCGACCCCGATAGGCCATGGCCAAATGGGCGACAGGTCGGAGTTGCTCTAGGGTGGAGCGAGGTGTGGATTGGGATGCAGGGGACATGGCGTCGCCCATAATACGGGGGACAACGTTTCAAAGGATGCCCAATGCCTTACACCGCCGAGATCAGTCGCTCCAACCCAACCGCATTCTTATTCCTGATCGACCAGTCTGGCTCGATGGGAGAGCCCGTGGGTAAAACCAATCTCAGCCGGGCCGAGTTCTTGTGTGATGCCCTCAACCGGGTGGTGATGAACTTGATTGCTCGTTCATCGAAGTCCGAGGGCGTTCGAAACTACTTCGAACTGGGCGCCATCGGCTATGGCGGCCAAGGCGTTCACAATGCCCTGAAGGGGTCGTTCTCTCATCAGGTCTTTCATCCCATTTCATCCTTTGAGCGCTCGCCGCTGGCCGTCGAGGACCGTGTGCAGAAGATCCCAGACGGCGCGGGCGGTATCATCGACCAGCGGGTGAAATTTCCCATTTGGTTCCGGCCTGTGGCCGATGGCGGCACGCCCATGCGCAAGGCCCTGCGAATGGCCGCAGAGGAGTTGGCCAACTGGTGCGACGCCCATCCCGACTCCTACCCACCCACGGTGCTCCATGTCACTGATGGCGAGCCCACCGATGGCGACCCAGAGCCTATGGCCGAGCAGATTCGCCACATCGGCACCGAGGATGGCGACATCCTCTTCTTCAACCTTCACACCAGCGACGGCAAGGCCGGGCCCATCCAATTCGGCAATAACGAGCACGAGATCAAAGACCCCTACGGGAAAAGTCTCTTTCGAATGTCGAGTGCGCTACCCCGGCTCGTGGCCGACGCCGCACGCGAGAAAGGCTACATCGTGGAGGACGGCGCACGTGGCTTCTTCTTTAACGTCGAACCCGTCGAAATCGTGGAATTTTTTGACATCGGCACACGGGCCTCGTCCCAGTCTCTGATGCTTCGATAGGGAGCAGCCAGCCAGGCCATCATGCGGATCCTTCGTTCCATCAGCCTGCCCAAGGAGGCTGATTACGCAGCGTCCAATGATGATGTCTTCTTTGCAGCGCCCAGTGGGCTCGCGGTGGCCATGAGTGACGGCGCCAGCGAGTCTTACGACTCTCGAGGCTGGGGCCGCATGCTCTGCGAGACCTTCAATGCCCAGTTCGAGGCGGGTGGCGATCAGCCCCTCGAAGACGATGCCGTGCGAGCCATGGTCGTCTCGGCCAGGCGACGCTTCCTCGCATCCTTCGAAGACAAGCCCTTGTCCTGGTCTCAGCAGGCCTCCTTCGACCGTGGCAATTTTGCAAGTCTTCTGGGCCTCTATGAGGGGCCGAGTCTGCTCACGCTCTTGGCCATCGGAGACTCGATTGCGGTCTGGCGAGAGACTGGCGGCGCCATTCGAAGCCATGCCCTGACAGATCCAGAGGAGTTCAAGCGGCATCCTGTGCTGCTCTCGAGCGACAGCCGCGGCGACGCCGTTGTCTTTGAGCGGGAGCGTGCACGCTGGTCTGCCATTCAAATCCCAAAGGCAAAGATCGCAGGCGGGCGGCTTTACCTCATGACCGATGCGATTGGTGCCGTGATCACGTCGGCCATTCAGGCGGGCCGATGGCCAGAGGCCGAGCGACAGCTCTGTCAGTCCGAGCTAGACTTCAAGTACTGGGTTTCACAGCAGCGCATGGCCAAGGTCATGCGGTCAGATGACACCACCCTTGCCGTGATCACCACCCGATGAAACTGCCCAACCTCGAGCAATATCTCCGCGCACTTCAACTGCCGGCCAGTCGCATCTTCACCGACCCCTTGCTCAAGGCGGGAAGAATTGAAACTAATGCCCTGGGCACGCCTCGGGCGCGGTCGGGAAATTTTGCGCTGGTCTTCCGAATCGATTCAGGCGATCAGAGCCTGGCCATTCGATGCTTCACTCGAACCTCTCGCGAGATCGCCGCGCGCTATGCCGCCATCTCCAGTCTCACCCAACGGCTCCGCCTGCCGGGTCAGCCCAACGTTTTTCTGCCCTTTGAGTACCAGGCCAACGGCATTCTGGTCGAGGGCCAGCACTTCCCCATCGTCAAGATGGGCTGGTCCGGGGGAAGAAGCCTCGGAGACTTCCTCTCGGAACATCACCTCGACAAGGCTCGGCTTCGCCTCCTGCGCGACTCGCTCGCAAGGCTCGCGGCCTTCCTAGAGAGCAAGGGGGTGGCCCACGGCGACATTCAGCCCGGCAATGTCATGGTCAGCGACGACGCGCGTCAGCTTTGGCTGATCGACTACGACGGCATGTATGTGCCAGAGCTCGACGGCTTTGATGCGGCCGAGCTCGGCCATGTGAACTTTCAACACCCTTTGCGCAACGAGCACCACTTCAACGACCAGCTCGACCGCTTCTCCTTCATCCTGCTCGACACCGCACTGGCCGTGCTCATCGAAGAACCTACCCTATGGGAGCGCACCTACAGCGACGAGGAGGGCATTGTCTTTCGGGCAGGAGACCTCGCCCAGCCCCTGCAGTCCCAGACCTTTGCACTCACCGTGAAGATGCCAGCCGTCGCCTCCCGGGTTCGAGCCCTTGCGGAAATCTGCATGGGGCCCTTCGAGGCCATTCCGCGCCTGACGGACTTCCAGGAGCAGTTTGCGGCCAGCACAGCACCCAGCCAGGGGCCCGCCGCACCAATACCTGAGCGGGTCTTCGAGCCCGAGCAGCGCGTGGCTCGCACCGCAGCTGAGGCTGCGCCCATCAGTCCACCGGTGTATGTGGGTTCCTACGAGGTGGTGCCTGCATCGAGTTTTATCAAGGTGAGCCAGCAGGTGGGCAAGCGCGTGGAACTCATTGGCAAGGTCGTCGATGTCCGCGCCGGCAAGTCGAGCTTTCAGGGAAAGCCGGCCCTGCGCCCCTACATCTATGTGGACTTCAGCGAACTTTCCAGTGGCCGTGTGGTTCGCATCAAGATGCTGCCCGAGTTCCTCGAGGCCCATGCCAAGAATGCAGCCCAACTGCCCAATACACGCTGGCTCGGAAAGTGGGTCACGATTTCAGAGGTCATTCAGCCAGTGCAGTACATCAAGCATCCTGCCTTTGCTGGGGGCATTGGCGAGGCCTCGGTCTGTCCGAATCATCCAGGTCAAATGCGGCTCATCTCCGAGGAGGAGGCCCGTTTTCGACTCGCCTCCAACAACCAGGCTGCTCGGGCCCGGCTCAAGACACGGGCCGTCTCAACTCGCGCGCCCAGTGCGAGTCCGCGTGGCACGCGGGTGGCCCCCAACCGCAACATGAGCATCCTGGAGCGCCTCAAGAACCTCTGAATCTCGTGATCCAGTCGCCCTCGCATTGCCCGTGGGTTGTTGTAAAATCTCGGTCTTCGGTGATGTAGCTCAGTCGGTTAGAGCGTGGCACTCATAACGCCAAGGTCGCTGGTTCGATCCCAGCCATCACCACCACTGCCCAGCCCACCCCCTCCTCTGCCCGCTGCTCACCAGCCCACTCGGCTCAGCATGTAGGCCGCCAGGCAGAACAACAAATAAGCAAACCAGCGCCGAAGGGTTGGCACATCGGTGCGGTGGGCCACGCGCGCACCCCAGGGCGCTGTGATCACCGACGCACTCGCCAGCGAGGCCAATGCTGGCAGGTAGATGTAGCCCACTGATCCCACCGGCAGATTCGCAACCGACTGGCCAGCCAGAACGTAGCCCACCAGCCCGCCCAGGGCGATCGGGAAGGCCAGGCCCGCGGATGTCGCCACCGCATGGTGCATTGAAACATTGCACCAGGTGAGAAAGGGAATGGTCAGAAACCCACCGCCAGCGCCGAGCAGGCTGGAGATGAATCCGATGCCGGAGCCCGCCAGGCCAAGGCCCACTCGGCCGGGCACATCGCGGCCTGGCTTGGGCTTCTTGCCCTTGAGCATCTGCCAGGCCGAATAGCCCACGAACAGGGCAAAGAAGGCGGCCAAGAACGAATCCTTCAAGGCGCCCGCAACACTCGCCCCCAGGAAGGTGCCCACGAGCGCACCCCAGCCCATGGCCCAGAGCAGGTCTGTTCGAACGGCCCCATGGCGGTAATGGGCCCGCGCGGAGGACACCGAGGTAAACAGGTTGACGGCCAGCGAGGTTGCAATGGCGATCTTGATGAGCTCGCCGGGCGGAAAATCGCGTGCCTCGAAGAGCATCACCATGAAGGGCACCATGGTCATTCCCCCGCCGATCCCAAGCAGACCGGCAAGAAAGCCGACGAACCCTCCAACGGCCAACAAACTGGTGATCAGAACAATGTCCATCGCGCTCCTTGATGCTGCATTGGCATCATAAGCCCGGGCCCAAATGGGCTAAAATTCGGGGTTATGCAGATCAGCATCATTCCAAAGTCAGGGCGCCGCTGTTTGCACATCAGCCTGGTGGGCTGGCGGTTCAAACTGGCCATTGCCCTTTTGGTGCTGCTGGCCATTGGCCTCTTGCGCCTCGGTTTTGGAATTGCCACCTCCGACACCAGCAGCAACAGTGCGGTTCTGAGCTGGTGGAACCTCGGCCGAGAAGAGGCCGTCACCCGCGAACTCGGTGCACTGCGGGCCAAGATCGACCTCCTCGAGTCCACCCTGTCGGCCATGGAAGGCGACATTCCCAAGCCGTCGAAGGATGCCGGCCCAAGGCCAATGGCCCCTGCAGTGTCGCCGGCCAAGACGGAGCCCGCCAAGGCCCAGCCTGCAGCGGTAGAGGCATCGCAGGCCGATGTGCCCGGTCAGATCGAATCCCTTCAGCACCGCATGCAAAAGATCAACCTCTCGCTCGAGCGCGTCATGTCGCATCGAGAGTCGCTGGCCATCAACCTCATCATGGGCGATGCCGTCCTGCCCATCCACGCACGCCAGACCTCGGGCTTCGGCCGCCGAATGGATCCCTTCGATGGAAATCCTGCCTTCCACCGCGGCATCGACTTCCTTGCACCTGCAGGCACACCAGTCTTTGCGCTCAGTGCAGGGGTTGTGGAGTGGATCGGCCCGCTCGGTGGCTATGGCAATGCTGTGGTCATTCGACACAACGACCGCATCACCAGCCTGTATGCCCACCTCGAGGGCATTGAGGTCACCACTGGCATGGCCATCCTCACGGGCAACCGAATTGCACGGGTGGGGTCCACAGGCCGCTCCACAGGGAACCACCTGCATTTCGAGATCGAGATCGATGGTCGGGTCGTCAACCCCCGCCCCATCCTCGATCGAATCCGAGCCAGAACCGTCACGGCCATGGCGCCGCAGTAGAGAGCCAGGCCATGCTCGAGCCGAAGAAGAACCCCCTCATCGACGAGCCCCTCATCGCCACGTCGGCCAAGACCTTCGAGCGGGTTCGGCTGATCTACACCGTTCTGATCAGCCTGTCCGTGATTGCCTTGGTTGCCTGGCTCTGGCTGCTCAGCTCCTTTGGCGAGAACATTTACGACGAGACATGGTGGCGCCAGGCCATCTCCAAGCTCGCCAGCCAGCAGGTGGAGTCGTCCATCTCCAGTGAGCAGTCCAGCCAGCTCAACGACCGTGTCAAGGAGGTCACCTCCGAGAACGCAGACATTCAGTCCAAGCTGCAGAACCTCGAGCGCCTCATTCAGGCCACCCAGACCGATGTCTGGACGCGAAAGTTTGTCGCCTGGCGGGCGCCGGGAAGCGACACGATTCAGTACGAGGTGCTCATCTCCAACCCCTACCCCAAAAAGAAGCCGGAACCAGGTTCGAAAATCAAAATTCAAGTCAGGGGGCTCGACCGACTCGACCCCCTCCTGCCAGAGGCTGGCATTCAGGAGTCTGTTCAGCGTTTCAAGCTCTCCCAGCACAGCATCAACGCCCCCGAGATTGCCGAGGCCATCAAAGGCCGGCTCACGTCCACCATCTCTCGTTATGCCGTGCTCATGGTGCTCCCCAACGATGATCCCATGCAGACAGAAGTCGTGATCATCCCCATCACAGAACGCCCCAACTAAGGCACGGAGTCAGCCATGTTCTCCCGCTCGAGTCGCACTCCCATCCAGACGGAAACGCTGGCCACGCTCATCGATGCCAGCGTTTCCATCACAGGAGAGGTTCGCTTTGAGAAGAGTGCCCGAATCGACGGCACGGTCACCGGCGATGTCACCGGCTCGAAAACCAAGGGAGGCACGCTCATCATCGGCGCCACCGCCGTCATCAAAGGCAATGTCTGTTGCCACAGCGTAGTGGTGCTTGGCCGGATCGAGGGCGACATCGACTCCTCCCAGCTCGAAATTCGATCCGGTGCCACGCTGCTCGGCGACATTTACTACGACGTGATCGAGATCCACCAGGGGTCGTCCATCAATGGCCGCATGGTGCGCCGAGAGGGTGCCGACCCGAAGGCCGGGGCCGCTACTTCTCCGACTGAATCGACGACAGGAAACGCGCCAACGCCGGGCTGAGCGGCGGCTGGGGCTTGCCCACCGGCGCACGGGCTGACCCAGGCGGGGCTGAGTGGTTGGCCTTGGGCGCGGCTGCCGTTCCAACCGATTGGGCCTGGTCGTTGCGCAGGTTGGTGCCTGGCACAGAAGACTGGGCTGCGGGGCCAGCCCGCTGGGTGAGGTGCTTCGACAACACACTGTTGTAGCTGCTAAGCGGCTTTTGTACTGGCCTCACCAGGCCGCCAAGCGTCTTGCGCTGCTGATGAATTTCATCGGCCCGGCGAATGCCATCGGCAAACTTGAGGAAGTTGTCCCGCACAGACCCCTCCAGGAAGATCATGAAATTCTTGCGGAAGAGGTCTCGGATCAGGGCGTCGTCGAACATGGGGGGCGCCAGCATGAAGGGCACATTGAACCGCGCCTGACCAAATGCATGGTCGAGCACCTGCTCCGATTTGATTCGGGAGGGGCAAATGACCAAGGTGGGCACTGCACTGAGCTGGCGATTCTTCTGGTCGAAGACCCAGCCATTGCGCTCCACAAAACCCGTGGTCGCTGCGAGTTCAATCTCAGACACACCAGAGGGCACCAGGACCAGGTCGAATCCCAACAGAAACTCTGGGTCGGTGTGGGCCGTCCAGGTGAGATCGGAGATGACCA
The DNA here is from genome assembly GCA_041163175.1 of Pseudomonadota bacterium. Taxonomy (GTDB): domain Bacteria; phylum Pseudomonadota; class Gammaproteobacteria; order Burkholderiales; family Burkholderiaceae_A; genus Hahnella. The sequence continues at coordinate 14,925 of JBEARM010000010.1, forward strand.
CATCATGACTCTCGGTGGCCCGCCGAAGCAGGGTGCGGGCGGTCAGGAGCCAGCGGCGTCCCCCAGCCTCATCGATGGGGTGATGCTGCGTGGTGACCCCAATCTCTTTTGCATCCGACAGCCAGGTGCTTGAAGACCCGTGTGGGTCATAATCGAGCAGAATGGTGCTTCGATTCTGAATGACTTGAAACCAGGCCGCGAGATTGACCGAGATGGTGCTCTTGCCCACACCACCTTTCTGACTCACGACGATGATCTTGGTTGCAGCCATGCGCTCCGAAGCAAAAAGTGTATTTGAATTCAGGGTTTAGAGTATGTTTTTATACTGAATACTTAAAAAAAGCAAGATGCGAGAGAGCCTCCAATCCACCGCCAGTTTCCGCCGAGAAGATTACGCGCCCGCGTCTCACGCGATCACGGCCGTTCAGCTCACATTTCGCCTGCACCTCGATGTCACCAAGGTGCGGGCCGACATCCAATTCACCTCTAATAGCGGGGAGCCGGAAGACCTGATCCTTGCAGGCGACGGGCTCGAGTTCCAGGCCGCATGGCTTGATGGTGAGCCCCTGCTGGCGGGCGACATCGACGTAGGGCCCAACCATTTCAAATGCCCTCAACTAAAGGCTGGCACCCTCTCGATCGAGACACTCGTCTATCCGAATCGGAATACCGAGCTCATGGGCCTGTATGCAAGTCAGTCCGGGCTTTACACACAGTGTGAGTCCGAGGGCTTTCGGCGCATCACCTATTTTCTCGATCGGCCAGATGTACTGAGCATCTACACCGTGGTGCTCGAGGCACCGGTCGACCTCTTCCCCACCCTACTGTCCAACGGAAACCTGGTGGAGGACACCTGCCACAACGGCATTCGGCGCTGCGTCTGGCACGACCCCTTCCCCAAGCCGAGCTACCTGTTTGCCCTGGTCGCCGCCAACCTGCAGTCCATCGACACCACCGTCATGAGCCAGAGCGGCCAGCCCAAGCTGCTGCAGGTCTACACCCAGGCGGCAGACCTCTCCCGGGCCAACTTTGCACTCGAGAGCCTGCGGCGTGCCATGCAGTGGGATGAAAGGCGCTTTGGCCTCGAGCTCGACCTCGAGCGGTTCATGATCGTGGCCGTTCCCGACTTTAACTCTGGGGCCATGGAGAACAAAGGCCTGAACCTCTTCAACACGAAGTACGTTCTGGCAGACCCCGACACCGCGACCGATCGAGACTTCGAACTGGTCGAGGCCGTGATTGGGCACGAATACTTCCACAACTGGACAGGCAATCGCATCACTTGCCGCGACTGGTTTCAGCTCACCCTCAAGGAAGGCCTCACCGTCTTTCGCGACCAGGAGTTCTCGGCCGACATGCTTGCCGAGGGGCTCACGCCGGAGCAGGCCCTGAGCAGCCGAGCGGTCAAGCGAATCGAGGACGTGCGCACCCTTCGTGCCCACCAGTTCCCCGAAGATGCAGGCCCCATGGCCCATCCCATTCGGCCCGCCCAGTATCAAGAAATCCGAAACTTCTATACGGCCACCGTCTACGAGAAGGGAGCCGAAGTCATCCGCATGCTGCAGACCATGCTCGGACGTGTGGGCTTCGAGAAGGGCATGCGTCTCTACATCGAGCGGCACGACGGACGGGCGGCCACCTGCGAGGACTTCGTCTCGTCCATCCTGGATGCCAACGACCGGCAAGACTGGTTCGAGCCCTTCATGCGTTGGTACGACACCCTGGGAACCCCTCGCATTCAGGTCGAGGACCACTGGAACCCCGAGACTGCCGAGTTAAGGCTGCGCATTCGTCAGCGCATCGATGCCCGATCCCAACAACAGGCACCTTTGATCATGCCCATTGGCTTTGGCCTGTTGTCCGCCCAACGGCCAGGTACCGCCGTGGAGGGTGTGCCGGCCGTGCTGATCCTAGACGACCTCGAGAAAGACTTCAGCTTTCACATTCCGTCTGAGAAGGGTGGCCAGAAGCCCTGGCTCTCCCTGCTTCGAGATTTCTCTGCGCCCGTCATTCTGGAGAGAGACTTCGATGCAGAGGCCGTCGCCCACGCCGTTCAGCATGAGTCCGACCCATTCAATCGCTGGGATGCCTGTCAGCAGCTCATGATGGCCAGCCTGCTGCCGTCGCCACTCGTGGAGATCGACGCGGTGGCCGACGTGCTTGAGACCGTGCTCGTGCACCCCGACCTGTCCGATGCCTTCAAGGCCCTGGCCCTGAGCATTCCAAGCGATGCCGTTGTGGCCGAGGCCTGGGCGCAGATGCATGCACCGGTCGATCCCAGCCAGATCCGTTCGCGCTCACTTGCGCTTCAGGCCTGCCTGGCAGCGTCCTGGGAACCACTCTGGAAGGCGCTCGATGACCGACTCGATGACCCCTCGGCCCAGGAGCCCTATCAGCCCAATGCCCTGGGTGCTGGCCAGCGCAGCCTGCGCCATCTGGCGCAGACCATGGCGAGCATCCATGCGCCCCTGTCGTCACGATCCGATCGCCTCCTTCAGCGATTCCATCAGGCCAGCAACATGACCAGTCGAATGGCTGCGCTCACCGCCCTCATCAGCCTGGGCGGGCCCCAGGCCGACGAGGCCTTGGAGGCTTTTGCCAATCGTTATCAGTCCAATGCCCTGGTGCTCGACAAGTGGTTCACGGTTCAGGTGTCCACACCGCGCATGGCCGATCCTCAGGCCAACGAGGTCCTCGACCTCGTTCAGACCCTTTTGCAGAGCGACCGATTCGACCGCGCCAATCCGAATCGGGTGCGGGCACTCCTGGGTGCCTTCTTCATGCAGAGCCTGGCAGGCCTGCACCGGCCTGATGGCCAGGGCTATGCCCTCTGGGCCGATGAACTCGCCAAGCTCGACCGTCTCAATGCACAGCTCACCTCTCGGCTGGCCCGCTCACTCGACCGTTGGCGTGTCTTCGAACCCAAACGCCGTGCCCAGATGCAGGCCGCCATCGAACGTCTGTACGCCACGCCGGGCCTCTCCCCAGACACCGCAGAGGTCTGCCAGCGCTTCTTAGAGTCTGAGTAGGTCGGCGGCCTGCTGGGCGGCCACGCGGCCTTCATCGGTCTGAATCACCCAGACCTCGGCATGTGCGCCCTCCGAGTGAATGGGGCCTGAGCCCTTGAGCGCTGAGTGTCGATGCGCATCCGTGTCCAGGCCCAGATGCACAAGTCGAGCACAGACGCGCTCGCGAAGGGCAGCATCGTGCTCTCCAATGCCGCCTGTGAAGACCAGGGCATCCAGGCCGCCCATCACGGCTGTGAGACCACCAATCTCACGCACCACGCGATGCTCGAAGAGTTCAATCGCCTCCCGGGCCTGGGGATTATCAGAGGCACGCAGGCTGCGCATGTCGGACGACACACCCGAGACACCGAGCAGCCCAGACTCCCGATAGAGCATCTGTTCTAGGCGGTCGACATCCCAGCCCTCCCTCAGGAGAGCCAGCAGAACACCCGCATCCAATGCGCCCGACCGGGTGCCCATCATCAGGCCATCCAGGGCTGAGAAGCCCATGGTGGTGGCCACACTGCGGCCATCCACCATCGCGCAGAGGCTTGCCCCGTTCCCCAGATGGGCCATGACCACACGGCCATTGGCCCTCGCGGACCGAGCCCTCAGCTCCGTGCGCAAGAAATCGTAGGAGAGCCCATGAAAGCCAAAACGTCGGATGCCTCGATCGTGCAGGGCCCTCGGAATGGCGAAACGGCGCTCCTCGGGCCAGAGGCTCGCATGAAAGGCCGTGTCGAAGCAGGCGACCTGCGGTGTATCGGGGAAGGCCTCCATGCAGGCCCTCGCGCCCCGAATGTTGTGCGGCTGGTGCAGCGGTGCCAGGTCTGAAAAGGTGTCAAGGGTCGAAAGAACAGACGCATCAAGCAGCACAGGGGCCTCGAAGACTCCACCGCCGTGCACCACACGGTGGGCAATGGCCCGAATGGGCCTGTCACCAATCTGCTGCTGCAGGTCTTGTGCGAGTCGTCCAAGTGCAGCATCGAGCGCATCCAAGCCATCGACCAGCCCCTTGGCATGGGCCAGGCCCACACGGCCTGCCTCGAGGTCATAGGCCGCGTACTTGAGGGTCGACGAACCGATGTTGACGGCAAGGATCACGGGCGTTGTGTGCGGTAGGCGTGGGCCACAATCTGAGCCAAAAGGGCAGAGGCCATGCGGGTCTGGGCGGTATCCGCTCGGCTTGTCAGTGCAATGGGCACGCGGGCGCCCAGCACAATGCCACTGCCCGATGCACCCGCCAGATACTCCAGCTGCTTGGCCAGCATGTTGCCCGACTCCAAGTCGGGCACCAGCAGGATGTCGCTGTCTCCGGCCACCGACGACGAGATGCCCTTGATGCGCACGGCCTCTGGCGAAATGGCATTGTCAAAGGCCAGCGGTCCATCCATGAGGGCTCCAGTAATTTGGCCCCGGTCGAGCATCTTGCAGAGGGCGGCTGCGTCGATCGTGGAGCGAATGTCTGGGTTGATGGTCTCGACGGTCGAGAGAATGGCCACCTTGGGGCAGGAATTCCCAAGCATGTGGGCCAGTTCAATGGCGTTCTGCGCAATGTCCGCCTTCTGCATGAGCGTGGGCTCGATGTTGAGTGCAGCATCGGTGATGAACAGCGGCTTGGAATAGAGGGGCACATCAAACCGAAAGACATGGCTCATGCGCCGTTTCGTCCGCAGGCTGGGCTTCTCCAGAACGGCACGGATGAGCTCATCGGTGTGGAGGCTGCCCTTCATCAGCGCCTCGACCTCACCAAAGTCAGCCATGGCGGCAGCACGATCGGCTGCCGCATGACTATGCAGGGCCGACTCCACGGCATGGCCCGACAGATCAATTCCAATCTCCTCGGCCAGGCTTCGAAGCCGGCGCTCAGGCGCCACAAAGACCGGATGAATCATGCCCGCCTCGGCGGCAAGAATGGCACCGCGCAGGGAACCCTCATCGCACGGGTGCACCACCGCGCAACGCACCGGCTCCATGCCCTTGGCCATGCGCCGGAGGTCATCGAGCCGATCGGCCGGCTCGAGCAGTCGAAACCGTGGCGCATCGGCCAATGGCCCAACATGCTTGGCCGTGGGGGCCAGTACCGAGGCCTCGCCGTCGAGCACGGTCTTGCCATGCTGGTTCACCACACGACAGGCCAACTGCACCGTGCCCTTCTCGTCATTCTTGGCCAGCACCTCCACAGAGGCCGTGACCGTATCACCCACAAACACCGGCTTCATGAAACGGAAGGTCTGACCCAGGTAGATGGTGCCCGGCCCTGGGAAGCGCGTGCCCAGGATGGTGGAAATGATGGAGCCCGTCCACATGCCGTGGCCCACGACCTGCTTCATCACAGACTGGCTGGCAAAAACGGGGTCGAGGTGGGCCGGGTTGGTGTCTCCAGACACGGCCGCAAAGGCACGAATATCGTCTGCAGTGAGGGTGCGTGACAAGGACACCTGCTGGCCCACACGAATCTCTGCGTAGGTGGTGTTCTCGATCTGTTCGTTGGTCATGTCGTTCTCAGGCCATCATGTTGTAGCCAGCATCCACGTAGATGGTCTGACCGGTCATGCCCGATGAGGCTGGGCTGCAAAGAAAGGTGGTGAGTGCTGAAATTTCTTCAAGGCTCACCAGACGTCCGAGCGGGCTCTTCTTTGCGGCCTCGGCCATGAGCCTGTCGAAGTCCTGCAGGCCCGAGGCTGCACGGGTGGGAACCGGCCCGGGCGAGATGGCATGCACACGAATCCCCTGGGCGCCCAACTCAAAGGCCATGTATCGCACCATGGATTCCAAGGCGGCCTTGACCGGGCCCATCAGTCCGTAATTGGGAACCACCTCATCTGCACCGTGATAGGTCATGGTGATCAAGCTGCCCCCATTCGACATGTGTGGCGCCACGAGTCGGCCCAGCTCGGCAAAGGAATGGCAGGAAATGCTCATGGCCTTCTCAAAGCCCTCTCGAGACGAGTCAGTGACACGGCCACGCAGGTCTTCCAGTGGTGCCCAAGCGATGGAGTGCACCACAAAATCCAGGCCGCCCAGCTGGCCAACCGCCTGCGCCACGGCGGCCTCAAGGCTTCCATCCTCGGCCACATTGCAGGTCAGCAGGGGTACCCCCAGGGGTTCCGTGACCGGGCTGGCAAACGCCTTGGCCTTCTCATTCAGACAGGTGGCCAGCAGCCGAGCACCTTGCGCATGCAGGCCTCGGACAGCCGCTGCCGCAATGCTGTGTTCATTGGCCACACCCAGCACCAGGCCTCTGAGCCCGGTGAGGTCGCAGAATGCAGACATATCAACTCCCTCGAAAAATTTGATTCGCGAGCGCCAGACCGACGCTACAGGCTGGAGATTACAGGCTGAAGGTTACAGGCGCAGGGCTAGAGCCGAGATGTGACAAGCGATCGCCAGAAGCGCGCACCCAGCGGAATGAGCCGATCGTTGAAGTCGTAGCTGGGGTTGTGCAGGGCGCACGGGCCAAGGCCGTGGCCTGTCAGACGGTGCTCCCCAGAGAGGTCGCCATTGCCCAAGAAAATATAACTGCCCGGCCGCTCCAACAGCATGTAGGCAAAGTCCTCCGCGCCCATGGTGGGCTCCACCGGGAAAATCACCCGCGCCGGGCCCACCAGCTCTCGGGCCACGGCGGCCACACCAGCAGTGGCCTCGGGATGGTTGATGGTGGGCGGATACTGGCGATCGAAGGTCAGCTGTGCCTGGGCCCCGAAGGCAGCCGGAAGCTGACCACAAATTCTTGCAAGGCCCTCTTCCACCACATCGAGCGCTGCAATGCTGAAGGTTCTCACCGTGCCACGCAGCAGGCACTGGTCTGGAATGACATTCACCGCCTCGCCCGCCTGCACCTGCGTGATGGACACCACCACGGGCTCCACGGGCTTGGAGGTACGAGTGACCACCGACTGAAAGGCCTGGATCAGATGGCTGGCCACCAGCACCGGGTCGACCCCCAGGTGGGGCATGGCCGCATGGGCCCCCTTGCCTTTGACCAGCACCTCGATCTGATTCGAGGAGGCCATCATCGGGCCCGCATTCAGTCCGAAGCTGCCCTCCGGAAGGCCCGGCCAGTTGTGAATGGCATAGACCTCATCGCAGTCAAAACGGTCAAATAGGCCATCATCGATCATGGCCTTCGCACCGCCACCACCCTCTTCGGCTGGCTGAAAAATCAAATGAACCGTGCCCGCGAAATCGTTTCGTGCATCACAAATAAGCCTGGCGCCTGCAAGCAGCATGGCCGTGTGGCCATCGTGGCCGCAGGCATGCATCTTCCCAGGATGTCGGCTCGCATGCTCAAAGACATTCTTCTCGGACATGGGAAGCGCGTCCATGTCTGCTCGAAGGCCAATCGCTCGGCAGGCGCCAACCGGGCCCTTGCCCCGACCACGCACCACGCCCACCACACCAGTGCCCCCGATGCCCACATGCACTTCATCCACAGACATCTCCCGCAGGGCGTTGGCCACAACCTCGGCCGTGCGATGCTCCTCAAACTTGAGTTCGGGGTGTGCGTGGATGTCTCTTCGGATGCGCACAAACCCATCGAAGAGGGAGTCGGACTCAGATTGGCGCCACATGGCCCAATTATCTACCAGCCGGCAGGACGCACCGAAACAATGTCCCCTCACCTGAGGATGAGACGAGACGGAGCTCTCCTCCGCAGGCCAGGGCAGCCCGCTCAGCCAGTGAGAGGCCCAGGCCGGTGCCCTGGATGGCCCCCACATTCTGGCCCCGAGAGAATGGTCGAAACAGTGTCGGCTGCAGTTCGGCAGGAATGCCAATACCGCGGTCTTGCACCTCCACAGCCACACGAGCCCCATCGGGTTCGGTCTGCCAGCGAACCTCGATGGGCTGGCCTGCGCCATATTTGAGGGCGTTGCTCAACAGATTTCGAAAGATGAGTTCACTCCAGATGGGATCAGCCCAGACCTGTGTGCTCGCATCGCCCTGGAGCCGAACCTGATCCCTGGTGCGTCCCTCCGCCGTGCAGACCCAGGCCAGCAGGTCATCGAGCATCTCTGAGAGCACCACATTGCGCGGGCTCGCCTTGTGCTCACCGGATTCCAGCTGATTGAACTGAAGCGCCTCCGACAAGATCTGCTGGATGCGCCCCACCCCATCGTGAAGGTTTGCAAAATACTGGTCCACCCGATCGGCCATGGCCGGGGTGGCCGGCCGCGTCGAGGCCTGCAAGAGGTCTGCGCCGGTGGTCAGAACACTCAGGGGTGTTCTGAGTTCGTGGCTCAGGATCCGAATGATTCGGCTTCTGAAATCGGCCACCTCCTGCTGCTGCATCGCCAGCCGGCGTGCACCCTCCTCGGTGGCCTCCAGTCGAGCGTCGTAGACGGTGGCCAGCAGGCCCGCCACATTGACCAGCATCAGCATGAGGAAAATCACCACCGCCAGCCAGGCATTCTCGGCAAGGCTCGCATAAAGGCCCGGTTCTGCGATCTCCAGGGTGGCCGTCAGGCAGACACTCTGCTCTGCAAAACGGGTTCCGGACATGGCCAGGTAGTGCATGCCAGAGGCGCCCAGCCCCAGGGCCAGTCCAACCGCGAGCAGTCGAGCAAAACCAATTTTTCGCCCTGCCCGCGCAGACCACTTCAGGATTCGAAAGGCCAAGAGGCTCAGGCCATAGGCCAGCAGAAAGGCTGCCAGAACACTGCCTGGGCTGTAGGTTGGTCGCGGTGAGATAGTCAGGGCCAGCATGCCCAGGTAATGCATGGCCACGATGCCTGCAGCGGTAAGCAGCGGGGCGGTGAAGCCCACCCAACGAGGCCCTTGCTGCCGCAGGCTGGCCACCAGCAGGCCTGCACTTGCCGCCATGGCCGGTAAGAATGAGAATGCCGTCATGCCAACATCAAAGGACAGCCCAATCGGCACCTGCAGGGCGAGCATGCCAATGAAGTGCATCGACCAGATCCCCGTGGCCAGGGACAATGCCGCTCCCCCAGCCCAGAGCAGTCGCAGGCGACCGGCGGCGTTCGCAGCCCGCAGGGTCATGGCCACCGCCGTCATCCCCGAGGTTGTGACGGCCAGCACTGAGAGGAACACCAGCCCAAACTGGTGGCTAAACACCATCACCTAGAAGACCCCCACGTAGATCAGTCCGACAGCCATGCGAATTCTCATTGTTGAAGACGACGCCAACCTACGCCCCCTGGAGCGTGACCTGCTGGAATCGATGGGCCATGAGGTGGACGAGGCCACCAACGCCGACGATGCCCTGGCCATGCTCCAAGGCGACCCCGACATCGAGCTCGTCCTGCTCGACCTCGGCCTGCCGCCGGCACCCCAAGACATCACCGAGGGCATTCGGTTCCTGAGTGAGGCCATGCGCTGGAACCACACCATCAAGGTGATCGTCGTGTCGGGCCAGAGCCACCCCGATGCCCTCATGCGCTGTGTGGAGTGCGGTGCATTCGATATTCTGGCCAAGCCTTTCCGGCGCCAGGCAGTCGAGAGCGCACTCGCCCGTGCCCTGCTCTACAGCACTGCGAGCAAACAACTGCGTGATCATGGCAAGAAATACCCCGTCACTGTGGTGGCCGATGCCACCTCCGAGGAAGGCCTCAAGCTTGCGCGCGAGGAGGTGATGGTCAAGATCATCCGTTCGGTCCTGGTTGAAACCGCTTTCAATGTGTCCGAGACTGCTCGCCGGCTCAACATCACCCGAGAGC
>JBEARM010000011.1:0-23275 GCA_041163175.1 Pseudomonadota bacterium
TGCGCCTGCAGGAAATCGGCCCCCAGGTCGGGCAGGTGCTCCGAGAGGCTGATCGTGTCGAGGGCGTCGCAGGTGGGGCCGAACACGGCGCAGAGCTGCTCCGCTCCCCGCTTGAAGCTCTTGAGATGGTAGGTGCAGTGATCAAAGATCACGCCCGAGTAGGTGTGGTAGACGCCGTCGTCCACGTAGTAGGCGAGCTTCCCGTTGCGGACGGCCTTGCCGATGATCTTGCAGATCGGCTCCCAGACGGCCTCTTGGGTGATGAAATAGGTGTAGGCATTCGGGTCGGTTTCCCAGCCCTTGCACTTCAGGATGGAGCCAGGCTGACCACCGCCCGAGGCGTTGCCCGCGCGCGGCACCGCCTCGCCGAAGGTGCCATCGGGGAACTGGGGGTACTCCTTCATGACACCATTTCGCTCGAGCCGCTGCTGGTCGCGCAATTTCACCCGACACAAATTCAACACGGCGTCCTGCATGGGGGCAGAGACCTTCTGGCCCTTGCCGGTCTCTCGCGCCTGGTACAAGGCCACCACAATGCCCAGGCAGAGGTGCAGGCCAGTGCCGCTGTCGCCAATCTGGGCGCCCGTGACCATGGGCGGGCCATCATCAAAGCCAGTGGTGGAGGCTGCGCCCCCGGTGCACTGGGCCACATTCTCATAGACCTTGCAGTCTTCGTAGGGGCCTGGCCCGAAGCCTTTGATAGAGGCCAGGATCATGCGGGGGTTGATTTCCTGAATGCGCTCCCAGGTAAAGCCCATGCGATCGAGTGCCCCGGGCGCAAAGTTCTCGACCATGACATCACACGACTTGATGAGCTTCTCCAGGACCTCCTTGCCCTTCTGGTGCTTGGTGTCGAGGGTGACCGAGCGCTTGTTGTGATTGAGCATGGTGAAGTACAGGCTGTCGACACCCGGAATGTCGCGCAGCTGGCCACGGGTTGCATCGCCCACGCCGGGCCGTTCGACCTTGATCACATCTGCACCAAACCAGGCCAGAAGCTGGGTACAAGTGGGCCCCGACTGGACATGTGTGAAATCAAGAACGCGAACGCCTGCCAGGGCCTGACTCATGGCAACTCCTTTGCTTACTCAAATAGTTTGTTTTGGGGTGCGAGGATGTCCTCAGCCATGCTGGCCAACTGATTGATCTTCACGCGGATGGGGGCCAGGTCTTGGCCCACATTGAGTGAGCCCGCAGCCAGCACTTCTCGGGCCAGTGTGAGTGCAGCCATGACGGCGATGCGATCGGTGCCCACGAGCTGCCCGGACTGCTTGACCTGCCGCATGCGGTAATCCACCAGTGAGACGCAGTCCATGAGCACCGCCTGATCCTCCGGCGGACAGGCCAGCCGATAGGAGCGATCCAGAATCTGAACCTCGACTTGGTCTTGGGTCTTCTTCAATTGCGCTTCCCCGATTCGCTAGGACTGGTTGCCCTTGAGCAGTGCCTCGATGCGCTGGCTGGCATCGTCCATCTGCTGCCGAAGGGAGGCCACGGTGGCCTCGGACATGGTGAGGGACGCACGTAGAGACTGGTTCTCCGACCGAAGCCGTTCGACCAGCAAGGCCACGGCCTTGAGCCGGTCTTCGAGAATCTGCAAGTCCTCAATCATGCCCCGGATATTACAACGACAGGCAGGGATAATCCCGGTATGCGCATCCTGAACCTCTTCACCGTTGGCCTCTGTCTCCTCTGGGGCACCGCCCTGCCAGCCCAGGGCCTGCTCAATACCCTGACCGCATCAACAACGCCATCGGAGGGCGTGGTGCGGGTGGATGCCGTGACAGCACAACTCGTGGCCGCTCAGACGGCCGTGGCGCCGGGGCGTCCCGCGCGACTGGGCTTGCTACTCACACACGACCCACACTGGCACACCTATTGGGAGAACCCAGGAGACTCGGGCCTGCCCACCCGCATTGAATGGTCCACCGCGTCGGGCCAGGCCTTAAGCGCCGCCGAGATTCGCTGGCCTACACCAGACTGGCTTCCGGTGGGTCCACTGGCCAGCTTTGGTTACGAGGGCGAGGTCTTGCTCTCCCAGACCGTGGACATCCCGGCCGATGCCGTCCCTGGCCAGACGCTGGAACTCATTGCGCGTGCCCAGTGGCTGGCCTGCCGCGACGTTTGTATCCCCGGAGAGGCCACACTCTTGATTCGCCTGCCCGTGGAGAGCCCCACTGCGCCGCTGCTGGCGTCGAGCCGGTGGTCCACATTCGAGGCGGCCGAGCAGCGGCTGCCTCGCCCCGACGGCACGGGCCAAGGCTACGCGGTCACCAGCTCTCATTTGGTGGTCTGGGGCTCGGGTTCCGCACAGGCCCTGGAGGGCTTCTTGTTCCCGCGCCTCGAGGGCCTGATCGTGCCAGCGGCCGCCCAGGCAGTCTCGGCCACCGCCCATGGCTGGCGGCTCGACATCCCCCTGGCCGACTCGGCCAAACGCGTGCTAGCGGACCGAGGCGCATCGGCCCCGCTCGAGGTGGTCTGGCGCCCCTCGGGCCAAGCCCAGGGGCAGCTCTGGACGCTCACCCAAGGCCCGGCTCCAGAAATCACCGAGCAGATCCGTGCAAACGCACCCAGCTCCATGGGTGGCAAGGACAGTTCCCTTCACCTGGCCCTGGCCATTGGCCTGGCCTTCCTGGGCGGCCTCATCCTCAACCTCATGCCCTGTGTCTTTCCGGTGCTCGGGCTCAAGGTGCTCGCACTGGGGCAGTCTGCCTCGAGCCCAGCCGCCGCCAGGGTCCATGCGGTCTGGTTTGCCCTGGGTGTGGTGCTCAGCATGCTCGCCCTGGCGGGACTACTGCTTCTACTCAGGGCCGCCGGCGAGAGCATCGGCTGGGGCTTTCAGCTTCAGAATCCTTGGGTCGTGAGTCTCTTGGGCCTGCTCTTCGTGGGCATTGGGCTGAACCTTGCCGGCCTCTTCGAGGTGGGCACGGGCCTCACCCGCCTGGGCGACTTGGATCGCCAGGAGGGCCCGCTCGGCGCATTCGCATCGGGCACGCTGGCGGTGGTGGTGGCCTCCCCCTGCACCGCGCCTTTTATGGGCTCTGCGCTGGGCTTTGCGGTTACGGCCAACACATGGGAGGCCTTGCTGGTTTTCGGCATGCTCGGGGCGGGCCTGGCCACCCCATATGTGCTGCTAGCGGTCATCCCACCAGCCCGAGCACTGCTACCCAAGCCAGGGGCCTGGATGGAGACCTTCCGACAGTCGCTCTCATTTCCAATGTTCGCCACGGCCGCCTGGCTTGCCTGGGTTCTGTCGCAGCAGAACGGGCCAACAGCCAGCTTCCTGCTCTCACTCTCCATGGTCTGCCTCGCGGTAGCTGGCTGGCTCTGGGGCCGCCGACAGCGGCGCGGCCAATTCACAAGCCCGGACCGCGTGGCCCTGTTGCTGGCGCTGCTGGCCACCGCAGGTCTGGTCACCACCGGCGTGCAGTCCATCCAATCGGGCCTCGGGCCGTCGGCCGAGTCCAGACCCAGCCAGGCTGCATCTGGCGCGGCAAACAACCCCACCTGGCAGGCCTGGGCGCCCGGGCTGCCAGAGCGGCTTCAGTCCGAAGGCCAGGCGGTCTTCGTGGACTTCACCGCCGCATGGTGCATTTCGTGCCAGGCCAATAAGGCCCGCGTGCTGAGCACGGACCCCGTGGCCAGCCGGCTGGCCCTGCCGGGGATGTCGGCCCTGGTGGCAGACTGGACCCGCCAAGACCCGAATATCACGCGCGAACTTCAGCGCCATGGGCGCAGTGGGGTGCCCATGTACCTGGTCTACCCCAAAGGGGGCGGTCAGCCGATTTTGTTGGGCGAGTGGCTGACGGACGATGCGGTCATGGCTGCCCTCGACCGGGCCGGTGCACCAGCGGTGCCGGGCTTCGCCCGATGAGGACAGGCCTCGCCACGCTGGCATTGGCCGTATAGGGCGAGGGAGTGGTCCTGCAGCACGAAGCCACGCTCCGTCGCGATCTTGTGCTGACGGTCTTCGATCTTCGAATCGAAAAACTCCTCCACACGACCACAATCGAGGCAGACCAGGTGATCATGGTGGGAGCCCTCGTTGAGTTCGAAGACGGACTTCCCGGATTCGAAATTTGATCGGCGTAGGAGACCGGCCTGCTCAAACTGGGTGAGCACCCGATAGACCGTGGCCAGGCCAATGTCGACGGCGTCTTGGAGAAGAATTTTGTAGACGTCTTCGGCACTCAGGTGCCGGGTCTGTGACTGCTCGAAGATGGCCAGCACCTTGAGCCGAGGCAGCGTGACCTTCAGCCCCGTGCTCTTGAGGTCTGCGGCCAGGTCTTCGGAAGTCGACATGCGGCTTATGATAACGGGATTCATTCTCTATTCGTCCTGCACATGCCCCCTCTAAAATTGCCACGCGTCCTGGTTCTCGCACCTGCCCTGCTCCTGCTGGCCGCCTGTGGCAGCATCAATCGCCTCACGGAGAATCCCCCCAATTGGCTCACGCCCTACCGCGCAGACATTGGGCAGGGCAACTTCATCACCCAAGACCAGGCCAGTCGCCTTCAAAAGGGAATGTCTCGGGAGCAGGTCCGCGCCCTGCTGGGCACCCCTCTGCTCGTGGATCCATTCCGAGACAACCGGTGGGATTACGTCTTTGACATTCGCCGCGGCGATGGCACCCAGGACCGACGGCGCTATTTCGTGAAGTTCGAGAGGGACTTGCTCGTGGAATGGGGCGGCGATGAACTGCCGGCCGTGTCTGGTGATGTCATTCTTCCCATGCGGCCCGCGCGCTAATGGCAACAGACCAGACCCGAATTGCAGTGGCGGGCGCCTCCGGCAAAATGGGGCAGGCCCTGATCCAGGCCATTGCCTCCGAGGCAGGCTGCAGGCTGCATGCCGCACTGGACCGAGACGGCTCACCGCTCGCGGGCATGGATGCCGGCCAACGGCTCGGCCTGGACACCGGCATCCTCGTGACCTCACGCCTCGACGCCCTCCAGGGGGCCGATATCCTCATCGACTTCACCCGCCCCGAGGCGAGCCTCCTGCACATGAAGGCCTGCGCGCTGCACGGTGTTGGCCTGGTGCTTGGTACCACGGGATTTGACACGGCAGGCCGCGATGCCATCGACGAGTTCGGCCAGCGCAACCGACTGGTCTTTGCACCGAACATGAGCCTGGGCGTGAACATCACACTCAAGATTCTGGAGGTCGCTGCGCGGCTGCTCCAGACGGGCTATGACATCGAGATCACTGAGGCCCACCATCGTCAGAAGGTCGATGCCCCCTCGGGCACGGCCCTTCGGATGGGCGAGGTGGTGGCCATGGCCAGCGGGCGGGCATGGCCTCAGGATGCCGTGCTGTCCCGAGAGGGGCACACGGGCGCCCGTACCGACACGGAAATTGGATTTTCAGTCATTCGCGGCGGCGACATTGTGGGGGACCACACGGTCATGTTTGCCGGTCAAGGCGAGCGCATTGAAATCAGCCATCGGTCATCATCGCGGGCGGGCTACGCCCAGGGGGCGCTGCGGGCAGCCAAGTTTCTGCATCATCAGCCCGCGGGACAGTACGACATGCAGGATGTGCTTGGCCTCGCAGCCAAGGGCTGAGGCTTAAAGCTTTAAGAGTTCCTCGGCCATCTCGAGGGAACTGGCCTGCACGCCTTCGTCCCCAAGCATGCGTGCCACCTCACCCGCCCGATCTTGCTGCGCGAGGGGTTGAATCTCGCTGGTGGGCACACCATCGACCACCGACTTCTTCACCACCAGATGGTGATGGGCGCGAGCGGCCACCTGAGGAAGGTGCGTGACGGCCAGCACCTGATGGGCGCCACCCAATTCACGCAAGAGCCGACCAATCACATGGCCGGTGTTGCCGCCAATGCCCGCATCCACCTCATCGAACAGGAGGGTGGGAATCTCGGTGGCGCTGGCAGCCACTGCAGCAATGGCCAGACCAACCCGGGACAGTTCGCCACCAGAGGCGATTTTCGAGAGCGGGAACGCAGGCCCAGAGGACTGATGACGAAAGAGAAAGACCACATCCTCCAGGCCGTGCGGGGTGGGTTCCTCTCGGGGTTCGATCGCGGCCTCGAAGGTCGTACCCGACATGGCCAGCTCCGCGAGCCAGCCGCTCACCAAGGCCGAGAACTCGGCGGCAGCCTTTCGACGCGCCGAGGACAGCGCATTGGCAAGCTTGAGGTACTCGGCCCGGGCCAGCGCCGCCTGGCGTTCCAGGGCAGGGATGTCGGCCGCGGCCTGGGCTGCGGCCAGTTCATCGGAGGCCTCCTGCCAGACCTCGAGCAGGGCCTCGGGCCGACACTTCATCTTTCGGGCCATTTCAAAAATGGCCGACAGCCGCGCCTCCACCTGGGCCAGGCGCTCTGGGTCTAAGTCTGCTCGGTCGAGGTAGCGGGCCAAGGCGGTGGCCGCCTCATGCAATGCAATGCCTGCGGTGTCGAGGGTGTCTGCCGCAGGTACCAGCCGATCGTCCTTCTCACTGACCTGGCGAATGCGGGCGGCCAGGCGATCGGCCGAGTCTGCAAGAGGTTCATCGCCCTCTTCCAGTGCCGCAAGCGCAGCCTGAACGGTTTGAAGGATTTCTGCGCCATGGGCCAGACGGCGCTGTTCATCGGACAGGGCCTCCCACTCACCCTCCGACAGACCGAGCGAGCCGATTTCATCTACCCGCCATTGCAGCTGCTCGCGAACGCCGGCCAAGGCCGCCGACTGCTGACTGGCCGCCTCAAGGGCTGACTCTGCCTTGGCCAGGACGCCATGGGCCTGACGCACCAGCTGTGCCTGCTCCTGCAGGCCCGCATGGCGATCGAGCAGCTGCAGCTGCTCGCCTGCTCGGGTGAGGCCCTGATGGGCATGCTGTCCGTGGACATTCACCAGCTGCTCGCCCAGCCGCTTGAGCTGTGCGAGGGTGGCCACCTGGCCATTGATCCAGGCCCGGGAGCGGCCGCCGGTCTCGATACTCCGGCGCACCAGAATGCTGCCATCGACCGTCTCGAGGCCAGCCTCTTCGAGGGACTCGGCCACAGAGGCGGCCAGGGGCCCGGCGACTTGAAACTCCCCAGTGATGTCGGCACGCGCCGCACCCGCCCGAATCTGTATGGCATCTGCGCGGTCTCCGAGCAGAAGGCCCATGGCATCAATCAGGATGGACTTGCCTGCACCGGTCTCGCCTGTCAGGACCGTGAAGCCATCGGTGAGATCGAGTTCCAGGGCCGAGACGGTGACGAAATCGCGTATCGACAGGGTTCGGAGCATCGAGGGTGTCTCTGGGAGTGGTTAGCCGAGTTCCGACGGAAAGAGTGGATCGGGCCGGCCAAGGTGAATCGGATTGGAACTCCAATGGAGCTTACGCCGCAGCATCGAGAAGTAGTCGTAACCCTTTGGATGAAGCAGACGAACCGCATGCTGGGATTTACGAATGACGATTCGGTCGCCATCGCGCAGGGCTGTGAGGGCCTGCATGTCACAGTGCAGTTCGGTGCCCGCGCCATTGTTCACCATGACCGTGACGGTCGAGGCCATGGGCAGCACGATCGGCCGATTCGACAAGGCCTGGGCGGCGACGGGCACAAGGATGAGCCCATCGAGGCTTGGATGCAGAATTGAACCCCAGGCCGACAATGCATAGGCGGTGGAGCCTGTCGGTGTGGCCGCAATGAGGCCATCAGCCCGAAGGCTCTGCATGTAGTGGCCATCGACAAAGACATCAAGCTCGACCATGCGGCTCACAGCGCCACGACTGATCACTGCATCGTTGAGGGCCAAGGCCTCGAAGGCCGTCTGCCATGCCTCTCCCGATGCCTTGCGCGTGACGGCAACATCGAGCACCCCACGAGATTCCACCTCCCCCTCGCCCGCAAGCATGCCGGGAAGGGCCTCTGGCGCCTGGGCAATGTCGAGGTCGGTCATGAAGCCCAGTCGCCCCTGGTTGATGCCAATGATGGGCACGCCAAAGGCTGCGAGCTGTCGGGCCACCCCCAGCAGCGTGCCGTCTCCGCCCAGCACAATGGCCAGATCGATCTGGGGAGCCAGGGTTTGAATGTCGGCATGTGCAATGCGGCCCTGGGATGGAAGGCTGTTGGCCCGGGCTGTGTCGGACTCCACGAGGAGTTCGGCGGCAGGCGCGGCATCGGAAATCGCCTTGAGCACAATCGCAAGCGACTCGGCCAGACCCGAGGTCTGGGGCCGCCCAAACACGCCAATTCGAGAGTAGACCGAGGCCATGCGAGGCATTAGACCACAGCGCCCCTACAATTCAGGCATGGACAACCGCTCTCGACAACTGCTCAAGACCCTCATCGAGCGATACATTGCTGAGGGGCAGCCGGTGGGCTCTCGAGCCCTCTCGAAGTCCTCGGGCCTCGACCTGTCCCCGGCCACCATTCGCAATGTCATGTCAGACCTCGAGGAGATGGGCCTGGTGGCCAGCCCTCATACCTCAGCAGGTCGAATTCCCACCCCGAAGGGCTACCGGCTCTTCGTCGACTCCCTCATCACGGTGCAGCCACTCATGCCCGAGCAGACCGCCATGCTCCAGGGCAGCATTCCAGCCGATGCGCCCAGCCGGGTCATGGCCCATGCCGCAAGCCTGCTCTCGAATCTTTCTCATTTCGCTGGGGTGGTGAGCGCGCCGCGGCGGGCCGTGCTGTTCCGACACGTGGAGTTTCTGCGCCTGGGTGAGCGCCGACTGCTGCTGATTGTGGTCACGCCCGACGGCGAGGTGCACAACAAAGTCTTGCAGGTCGATGCCGACTACAGCGCCCAGGCGCTCATTGAGGCAGGCAACCACCTCACGAGCCAGTACGCCGGCCTCAGCTTTGAAGAGGTGCGGCGTCGGCTTCGGTCTGAACTCATGGACCTGCGCGCAGATGTGGCGCGGCTGATGCTAAAGGCCGTGGATGAAGGCAATGCGGCCGTCGGAGACCCCACCAGTGCGATTGTCATCTCCGGCGAGCGGCGCCTGATGGATGTCTCCGAGCTCTCACTGGATGTCAGCCGCCTGAAGCAGCTCTTCGATGTCTTTGAGAAGAAGACCAACCTGGCCAAGCTGCTGGAGTCAGCGGTGACGGCCAATGGCGTGCAAATTTTCATTGGCGGCGACTCCGACCTGGTACCCATTGAAGACCTCTCCGTGGTCACTGCGCCTTACGAGGTCAATGGTCAGATTGTTGGAACACTCGGCGTCATCGGTCCCACGCGGATGGCGTACGATCGAATGATTCCAATCGTCGACATCACCGCTCGGCTGGTCTCCACAGCCCTCGCTCAATTGAATGGGGCCGAAGACCAGACCGCGGGCTCAAGCAAAGCAAACGAATGACCCTTCCTCTTCCTGCCAGCCTGGTTCGAGACGAACCAGCCTTTCAACATGGCTCTCGGCTCCGCGTGGGGGTCCTGCTCGTCAATCTTGGCACGCCGGACGCAGCCGATGGACCAGCCCTTCGCCGCTACCTCAAAGAGTTCCTCTCCGACCCTCGGGTGGTGGAGATTCCAAAGTTGGTCTGGTGGCCCATCCTCAATCTCATCATCCTCAACACACGACCAAAGAAGTCGGCGGCCAAGTACGCCTCGGTCTGGCTCGACGAGGGATCTCCTCTGCGGGTGTACTCCGAGCGTCAGGCAGACGGCCTGCGTCAGCGGCTCAAGGCTGAGGGCTACGATGTTGAGGTGGAACTTGCCATGCGCTATGGCAGCCCATCCATTGGCAATGCCATGAAGGCCCTTCAGGCCCGCAAGGTGAACCGACTGCTGGTGCTGCCGCTGTATCCGCAATACTCGGCCAGCACCACGGCCACCGTGTTCGACAAGGTCTACGAGAATCTGGCAGCCATGCGAAGCCCGCCGGCCCTGCGAACCATCCGTCATTACCACGACCACCCCGGCTACATCCAGGCCGTGGCCAACCGCATTCGTGCCCACTGGGATGCCCATGGCCGCGGCGACCTCCTCCTGTTCAGTTTCCATGGTGTGCCCAAGCGCAGCCTGCTCAAGGGCGATCCCTACCACTGCGAATGCCATAAGACAGGCCGGCTGGTGGCACAGGCCCTGGGCCTGGCCGACGACGCATGGCGGCTCTCATTTCAGTCTCGCTTCGGCCGCGCAGAGTGGCTCAAGCCGTACACCTCGGAGGTGCTAGAGCACCTGCCGCAAGAGGGCATCAAGCGGCTCGACGTGGCCTGCCCTGGCTTCATCTCAGACTGCCTCGAGACCCTCGAAGAGATTGCAATGGAGGGCAAGGAGGAGTTCTTGGAGGCCGGCGGCACGGAATACCGTTACATCCCCTGCCTGAACGAGAGCCCACCGGCCATCGACCTGCTTTTCCGTCTCGTTGCAGAGGAGACCCAGGGCTGGCCCGTCAAAGGCGAGACCGATGCGGGACGGGCAGACCGTCAGGTCAGCCGCGAGAGGGCCCTGGCCATCGGAGCCGCTGACTAGGCCACAGGCCTCACGCTCGACTGAACTGGTCTCGCAGGAGGTTCTTCTGAACCTTTCCCATCACGTTGCGAGGCAGAGCCTCCAACAGGTGAATCTGCTTGGGCACCTTGTAGTTCGCAATGACGCCCTTCAACGACGCCATTAAGGCGGTCGTCTCTACCTGGGCCCCTGGCTTGGCCACCACCACGGCCGTGACCGCCTCACCGAAGTCGGGGTGCGGCACACCGAACACAGCAGACTCCTCGATCCCAGGCCAGTCGTCGAGCAGCTTCTCAATCTCCTTGGGATAGACGTTGTAGCCGCCCGTGATGATGAGATCTTTGCTTCGGCCCACCAGCGCCAGGTAGCCGTGCTCGTCCCATCGGCCCACATCGCCAGTCTTGAACCAGCCATCGGCTGTGAATTCCTCTTTGGTCCTCTCGGGCATATTCCAATAGCCCCGAAAGACATTGGGCCCGCGCACCTCCACCCCACCAATGGCCGAGGCCTCCCCCAAGGACGGCAGGGGAATGACGGCCTGTGTCTCTGCACTCACAAGCCGAAGATCCACGCCAGGCAAGGGATGCCCCACCGTGCCGGGCCGGCGCTCACCGTCATAAGGGTTGGTGGTGAGCATGACGGTCTCTGACATGCCGTAACGCTCGAGGATGCGGTGGCCCGTGCGGGCGGTGAAGGCCTCATGGGTTTCGGTCAGCATCGGGGCCGAGCCCGATACAAACAGCCGCGTGCGCCGCACGAGGCCCGCCTGGAAGCGAGGGTCTGTGAGCAGCCGAACATAGAAGGTCGGGACGCCCATCATCACGGTCACACTGGGAAGTGCTGCAATCACAGCATCGAGGTCGAACCGAGGCAGCCAGACCATTTCACTGCTGTTGTAGAGCGCACCATGCAAGGCCACAAACAGGCCATGCACATGGAAGATGGGCAGGGCATGCAGCAGAACATCGCCAGCCTGCCACTGCCAGGCATGGTGGAGCACCAGCGCATTCGAGGCCAGGTTGCGATGGCTCAGCATGGCGCCCTTGCTGCGGCCCGTCGTGCCGGAGGTGTAGAGAATCGCGGCAAGTTCATCGGGGCCGGTTCGAACGATCGGTGCCGCATCCGGGAATGGCGCTGCCTTGGCGAGCAAGGACCCATCGCACGACTCGCCGAGGGTCTCGACCGCCCGACAGCCCGCCTTCTGGGCCAATGGGGCGATCCAGCCCAGGTTCTCGGGTGCGCAGACCACCACAGCGGGCTTTGCATCCTCTAAGAAGTAGCCAATTTCGCCAGCCCGATAGGCCGTGTTGAGCGGCAAAAACACGAGGCCCGCCCGAATGGTGGCCAGATACAGCATGACGGCCTCTGGCGACTTCTCCACCTGTGCGGCCACCCGTGAGCCCTTGGGAAGCCCGAGCGACAACAACCAGTTCGCGAGACGGCCGCTCGCCCGATGCAGGTCATCGAATGTGTACTGCAAGCCCCCGGGGCAGCTGATGGCCACAGACCGCATGGCCTTCGAATCGGACAGCGGACGGTGCAGGAGGAAGGCGTAGAGGTTGTCGAGTTGGTCGAGGGTGCGGAGCGATGAATCCAGGTTAGTCATGACTAAAGTTGGGCTTGGTCTTGTTGAAAAAGGCGTCGAGACCACGAGCATAATCCCGCGTCTCCACAAAATCCCAACAAGCCTCCCGCTGGCCCGGCGACAACATGCTGCGATCGTCGAGGGCCGTGAGCAGATGCACCAGCCATTTGTTGCGTCGGGCCGCATGCGGGCCACCCGCAGAGATACGTGCCACGGTGGCCTGCACCTCCGGCTCCCAGTCCTCGTTCGGGCAGGTGCGATTGACCAGCCCCTTCTGATAGGCCTCCTGCGCAGACCAGATACGCCCCTCGAGCAACAGCTCCAGGGCATTCGCGCGGCCCACCACACTCACGACGCAGGCCGCCTCATGCGGCGCCAAGGGAAACCCCAGGCGACCAATGGGCACGCCGAAGCTCGCACGGTCACTGGCAATGCGCAGATCGCAGACAGCTGCGATCTCAAGGCCGCCACCGATGCAGGGGCCATCAATGGCGGCCACCACCGGCACCGGGCAGCTCAAAATGGCGCGCAGGGCACCGCCGATCACCTCATCGTGGTAGTGGGCCACCTGCTCTCGCGTGGCCCGCTGGCTTGGGAACTCCGAGATGTCAGCACCGGCCGCAAAGGCATTGCCCTCCCCTCGAATGACGACCACCCGAAGTGCGGGCTCGGCCGCAAAGCGCCGGAAGCAATTGGCGATGTCGGTCCACATGCCAACCGTTAGTGCATTGAGGCGCCCTGGGTGTGAGAGCCAGACCGTGGCCACAGAGTCGGCATGGCCAGATCGGGAGCACCAGACGCGGCCCTGGGCTGGCGGCAGTCGATCGTTCATCTCAGCGCACCGCCCTCTGAAGCACCGGCCGAGAGGCCGTGGCCTCCCCGTGCACGAAACGTTCATGGTTGACCTCGACCTCGTCAAGGTCGTAGAGGTAATTGACCATGACGCCCAGCGACTGTTTCAGGCCTTTCGGGGAGAGATTGGCCTTGAGGTTGACCCGTTCGAGTCGAGCCCCGTTGTTCAGGTGGAAACGCGCCACGGGGTCGGCCTCACGCTCATCGACCATGGCCGTGGTGGCCAGGTAGGCCGAGCAGAGGCTCTCCATGTGCTGGGCCCAGGCTGCATCCTCGGCGAGCGAGAGCAGTCGTGCAGTGCTGGCCTGCGCCTCGACGACGGCCTCTCGCACCAGTCCGCGACGCTCCTCCAGCCGAACCAACTGCTTGGCAGACCAGTCTGCCTGGGGCAGGGTGCCCTGGGCCACTAGCCAATTCACCAGAGACGGCACGGGCGAGAGGGTGCAGAAGGTCTTAAGAGAGGGGATCTCCCGCTGCAGCATCTCGGCCACCCGTTTGATCAGAAAATTGCCCAGGTGCACACCCTTGAGACCTGGCTGACAGTTTGAGATGGAGTAGAAGGTGGCCACCTTGAAGGCCTTGGGATCGTCGAGGATGACGCGCTTGCGCTCGAGCAGGGGGCCGACCGCACTGGGCATCTCGGCCGAGAAGGCCACCTCGACGAAGATGAGTGGCTCCTTGGGGAGCGCCGGGTGGAAGTAGGCAAACAGACGCCGATCCGGCTGAAGACGGCAGCGCAGGTCGGTCCAGCCGTCGATCTCGTGCACGGCCTCATGGGCAATGATCTGCTCGAGCAGGCCGGCGGGGGAGTCCCAGCTCAGTTGTTCCAAGTGCAGGAAGCCGGGGTT
Source organism: Pseudomonadota bacterium (assembly GCA_041163175.1). Taxonomy (GTDB): domain Bacteria; phylum Pseudomonadota; class Gammaproteobacteria; order Burkholderiales; family Burkholderiaceae_A; genus Hahnella. The sequence goes on from JBEARM010000011.1 coordinate 13,677, forward strand.
AAACCAGGAGGAGAACAAGTGGTGCAGGTCGGCATCCACCGCCTGCAATTCGGGGAACCGTTTGAGGTGGTTGAGCAGTTTGGCGCGCAAGCCCACCAGCACCCCACAGCCATGGGGCACCCGGTTCAGGCGACGGAAGAGCTCCTGGCGGGGCGGTTCCGCCACGGCCACGAGGGCCACAAGGTCGGCGGCACGGCCGGAATCTGCATAGCGGGCGGCAGCCTCTCGAACCTGCTGGCCATCTGGATTGAAATCGGAGGCCAGTGCCTGGAAAAAGGCCAACTGCCGCTCGGCCGACAGCGCCTGATAGCCGGCAAGGGCCCGCTCGGCCAGGCTCTGGCTGATGGACTCTCCTGCCTCACCGAGCAGGCGGTGGCAGTCGTCGAGCAGACGCTTGAGGCGCTGCTGGTCGGTGCTGTCGGATGCTACCCGGCGAAGTCTCTCGAACATGACACTTAATTGTCAACTTAAAGCGACAGATTACAAGCGCCCGCTATATTCGTCAGTCGGTATATTCCCTGCCCAATTTCCCTACTCAGAATTCCCCTACTCAGGACGGTCTTGACAACGGCCTGACCAGGGCAAGGCCCAGCAAGACCATGGGCAGGCTGAGCCATTGGCCCATGCTCCAGTCCAGCCATAAAAGGCCCAAAAAGGCATCCGGCTCTCGAAAGAACTCCACGAAGAACCGGGCGAGGCCGTATCCAATCAGAAAAACGCCCGAGAGCCGACCCAGGGGCTGGGGTCGGCGGGCCATCCACTGCAGCACCAAAAAGAGCGCGAGGCCCTCCAGGGCGAACTGATAGAGCTGGGAGGGGTGGCGCGGCAGGTCGGTACCCGAGGTTGGAAAGACCATGGCCCAAGGCACCGAGCCGGGGTCGGCCAGCCGGCCCCAGAGCTCCGCATTGATGAAGTTGCCCAGGCGACCGAAGGCCAGGCCCAGGGGCACCAGTGGGGCCACAAAATCCCCCACCATTAGAAATCGTTGCCACCAAGGGATTGGTGCGCCGCCCTCGGGCACACCCAGGCTATGTCGACTCCGGGCGAACCAGGCCATGGCAAGAACAACCCCCAGCAGCCCGCCGTGAAAGGCCATGCCACCCTGCCAGATCATGAAGATCTCCAACGGGTTGGCAAGGTAATCGGCGGGCTTGTAAAACAACACATAGCCCAGGCGCCCGCCGAGCAGCACACCGATGACCCCCAGAAAGAGCAGGTCATCGAGATCCCGAAGGCCCATTCGGGCAAAGCCCTCCCGTTGCAGGGTCCGTCGGCCCAGCCAGAAGAAGCTGGCAAAGGCCATTAGATACATGAGGCCGTACCAATGAATGGCCAGCGGCCCAATGGCCAGGGCCACAGGATCAAACCCAGGATGAACGAGGGGAGTCGACATGGCTTGAGTGTGCCAGAGGCCCGCGCACCGCCCACCGAATCGGCGACAATCAGAGATTGTTCAACCCCCTTTCCAAGAGACCATGGCCCTCAACGATCGCTCCAAGAATGTCACCGCCGGTGTGGCCCGCGCACCCAACCGCTCCATGTACTACGCCATGGGCTACAAGGAGGAAGACTTCACCAAGCCCATGGTCGGTGTGGCCAACGGGCACTCCACCATCACCCCCTGCAACAGTGGGCTACAGCCACTGGCCGATGCGGCCGTGACCGCCCTGCGGCAGGCCGGCGCCAACCCGCAGCTCTTTGGCACGCCCACCATTTCCGACGGCATCGGCATGGGCACCGAGGGGATGAAGTACTCCCTGGTCTCCCGCGAGGTGATTGCCGACGGCATTGAGACCTGCGTGAATGGGCAATGGATGGACGGCGTTCTGGTCATTGGTGGCTGTGACAAAAACATGCCCGGCGGCATGATGGCCATCGCGCGCACCAATGTGCCCGCCATTTATGTCTACGGAGGCACGATCAAGCCTGGGCACCACAAGGGCAAAGACCTCACCATTGTCTCGGCCTTCGAGGCTGTGGGCGAATTCACGGCCGGGCGCCTGTCCGAGGAAGACTTCAAGGCCATCGAACAGAAGTCCTGTCCCGGCTCGGGCTCCTGCGGCGGCATGTACACCGCCAACACCATGAGCTCCGCCTTCGAGGCCATGGGCATGAGCCTGCCCTACTCCTCCACCATGGCCAATGAGGATGGGGAAAAAATCGAGAGTGCAGCCGAGTCCGCGCGGGTGCTGATTGAAGCCATCCGCAGGGGCATCAAGCCTCGGGACATCATCACCCGACGCGCCATCGAAAATGCGGTTCGCGTGATCATGGCCACTGGTGGGTCCACCAATGCGGTGCTGCATTTCCTGGCCATCGCCCATGCAGCCGAAGTCCCCTGGACCATCGATGACTTCGAGCGCATTCGGCGAGAGACGCCCGTCTTCTGCGACCTCAAGCCCTCGGGCCAGTTCGTGATCACCGAGCTCCACCAGGCCGGTGGCATCCCCCAGGTGATGAAGATGCTGCTCGAGGCGGGGCTGCTGCATGGCGACTGCCTGACCATCACCGGGAAGACCATTGCCGAGACCCTCAAAGACATTCCAGCCACACCCCCCAAGGGCCAGACGGTCATTCGCCCCATTGACGAGCCGATTTACAAGGAGGGGCACCTCGCCATCCTCAAGGGAAACCTCTCGCCAGAGGGCTGCGTGGCCAAGATCAGTGGTCTCAAGAACCCCGTCATCACCGGTCCAGCCAGGGTCTACGACTCCGAGGACGACGCCATGGCAGCCATCATGGCCCAGTCCATCCAGGCTGGCGATGTGGTGGTGATCCGTTATGAGGGCCCAAAAGGCGGGCCCGGCATGCGTGAGATGCTCGCCCCCACCTCGGCCCTGGTGGGCCAGGGTCTAGGGGAGTCTGTGGGCCTGATCACCGATGGCCGTTTTTCGGGTGGCACCTGGGGCATGGTGGTGGGCCATGTCGCACCAGAGGCCTATGTGGGTGGCCCGATCGGCCTGATTCACGAGGGCGACAGCATCACCATCGATGCCAAAACACTTCGCATTGAGCTGCACGTCTCAGATGAGGAACTGGCTCGGCGCAGGGCCGCCTGGGTGAAGCCCCGGCCCCGCTACACGAGGGGAGTGCTCGCAAAGTTTGCTGCCCTGGCTGGAACCGCCAGCAAGGGTGCCGTCACGGACCCGATTGGCGACATTTAACGCTGGCAAAAGGCTTTGAAGAATATGCCCGCTTGCGCATATACTTCGGTGTTGTCTTTATTCCCAAGGAGACTTTGAAGATGCGTAATTTCATGATCGCCGCAGCCATGATGGCTGTTGCGGGTGCAGCACAGGCCGACAGCGCCCTCGGCAAAAAATACAACTGCTATGCCTGCCATGCTGAGGCCTCGAAGAAGGTGGGTCCGGCCTACAAAGATGTGGCCAAGAAGTACGCAGGAAAGGCCGATGCCGTCGACTACCTCACCAAAAAGATCAAGACCGGCGGCTCGGGCGTTTGGGGTCCAATTCCAATGCCCCCGCATCCGCAAGTCTCAGATGCCGATGCGAAAGCACTCGCCACCTATGTGATGTCCGTGAAGTAAACGAATCACCTGTGTTAAAAAAGCCTCTGTCCTTCGACAGAGGCTTTTTCTTTTCTAGACCATGGACATCCTTCTTCAGCAGATTCTCAATGGCCTGGTGCTCGGGAGTGTCTATGCCCTGATCGCCCTGGGCTACACCATGGTCTACGGCATTCTGCAGTTGATCAACTTCACCCACGGTGAGGTGCTCATGGTGGGGGCCATGGTGGCCCTCTCGGTGGTCATGGCCCTCTCGAATGCCGCACCCGGCACGCCGGCGGTGGTGCTGCTTCTGGCCGGGTTGGCCGCGGCCATTCCGATCTGCATGGCCTTGTCAGGCCTCATCGAAAAACTGGCCTACCGCCCCCTGCGCAACGCACCAAGACTTGCACCCCTGATCACGGCCATTGGCCTGTCCATCGTCCTCCAGACCCTGGCCATGATCATTTGGAGCCCGAACCCACGCGTCTTCCCAGATCTGTTGCCGACCACCCCCATTGCGGTGGGCGGCGCCTTCCTGGCACCCAAACAACTGCTCATTCTCCTGGTCGCCGCCAGCCTCATGGGCATTCTGATGCTGCTGGTTCAGCGCACCCGGCTTGGCCGCTCCATGCGAGCGGTCTCCGAGAACCCAAAGATCGCCATGCTCATGGGTGTAGACGCCAACCAGGTGATCAGCATCACCTTCATGATTGGTGCCGCCCTGGCCGCCGTGGCCGGGGTGCTGGTGGCCATGAACTACAACATCACCCACTTCACCATGGGCTTTCTGCCGGGGCTCAAGGCCTTCACTGCGGCGGTACTCGGTGGCATTGGCAACCTGCCCGGTGCGGTGGTGGGCGGTCTGCTGCTGGGCATCATCGAGAGCCTGGGCGCAGGCTACATCGGCGACATCACCGGAGGCTTCCTGGGCAGTCACTACCAGGACGTCTTTGCATTCGCGGTGCTCATTCTCGTCTTGGTCTTTCGACCCTCTGGCCTGCTCGGCGAACGGGTCGCAGACCGCGCATGACACCCCGACAAAAGGCCATTGGGGCCACCCTGCTCATTGGCGTGGCACTGCTCCTGCTGCCGTTTGTGGCGGGCGCCTTCGGCAACGCCTGGATCCGCATACTGGCCTTTGCACTGCTCTACATCATGCTGGCCCTAGGCCTGAACATCGTGGTGGGCTATGCCGGCCTGCTCGACCTGGGCTATGTGGCCTTCTATGCGGTGGGTGCCTATCTCTACGCCCTGCTCTCGTCGCCCCACCTGGCCGAGCACTTTCCTGCCATTGCGGCCGCCTTTCCCACTGGCCTGCACCTGTCCATCTGGATTGTGATTCCGTTGGCCGCAGCCCTGGCAGCCCTCTTCGGTGTGCTGCTGGGGTTTCCAGTGCTACGCCTACGAGGCGACTACCTCGCCATCGTCACGCTTGGCTTTGGCGAGATCATCCGAATCTTTCTGAACAATCTCAACGCGCCCATCAACCTCACCAATGGCCCACAGGGCATCAGCAGCATCGATCCAGTGTCCATCGGCGGCGTCTCGCTGGGCCGGCCGCTAGAGGTGGCGGGCCTGACCATTCCCTCGGTGCAGTTGTACTACTACCTCTTTCTTGCCCTCACCCTTCTGGTCATTCTGGTGAGTGTTCGCCTTCAAGACTCTCGGATCGGGCGCGCCTGGATGGCCATTCGAGAGGATGAAATTGCAGCCAAGGCCATGGGCATTCACACCCGCAACGTCAAGCTGCTGGCCTTTGCCATGGGCGCCTCGTTCGGAGGGGTCTCCGGGGCCATGTTCTCGGCCTTCCAGGGCTTTGTCTCTCCCGAGAGCTTCGTGCTCATGGAGAGCATTGTGATTGTGGCCATGGTGGTGCTGGGAGGCATGGGCAATGTGAAGGGCGTGGTCCTGGGCGCTGTGCTGCTCTATGCCATTCCGGAGACCCTTCGACATGTGGCCAAACCCATCCAACTGACCCTCTTTGGCGAGGAGTTCATCGCCCCAGAGGCGCTTCGCATGCTGCTCTTTGGCATGGCCATGGTGCTGATCATGCTCTACCGCCCATTGGGCCTCATCCCGCGACGGCAGGGCCATGGCTGAGCAGGACATGCTCCAGGTGGTTGGCGCCACCAAACGATTCGGGGGGCTGCTGGCGGTCTCGGATGTCTCTTTGACCATCTCGCCAGGACAGATCTACGGGCTCATCGGCCCCAACGGTGCGGGCAAGACAACGCTCTTTAACCTGATCACGGGGCTCTACAAGGCCGACGCAGGCCAATTTGTTCTCGATGGGCAGGCCTATGAGCCCTCAGCCGTGCATGCCGTCACCGCCGCTGGCATTGCGCGCACCTTTCAAAACATTCGGCTCTTTGCCGAGCTGAGTGCCCTCGAGAATGTGATGGTGGGTCGCCACATTCGAAGCGGCGGCCTGCATGCAGGCGTCTGGGGCGCCATGCTTCGAACGCCTGGCTTTCGAGAGAACGAGAGGGCCATTCGCGCGGCAGCCGTTGCCTTGCTCGAGTATGTTGGCCTGGCGGCCCAGCAGCACCAGACCGCAAGGACCCTCTCGTACGGCGACCAGCGCCGCCTGGAGATCGCGCGCGCCTTGGCCACGGAGCCCAAACTGTTGGCCCTGGATGAGCCCGCGGCCGGCATGAATGCCACCGAGAAGAACAGCCTTCGAGACCTGTTGGTTCGAATTCAATCCGATGGCAAGACCATCCTTCTCATTGAGCACGATGTGCGCCTGGTCATGGGCCTGTGCACCAAGGTCACGGTGCTCGACCATGGCGAGGTCATTGCAGCCGGAGCCCCGGCCGACGTGCAACGCAACCCCATGGTGGTCGAGGCCTATCTGGGCACGGGAGCCACCCATGGCTGACGCCGCTCTGCGAATATCCGGCCTGGTGGTTCAATACGGAGGCATCACGGCCGTCAAAGGACTGGACCTCAGCGTTCAAGCCGGCGAGACGGTGGCCCTTATCGGCGCCAATGGCGCGGGAAAGTCCTCCACACTGCGTGCCATCACGGGCCTGGTGCCTGCAGCAGCGGGCCAGGTTTGGTACGACGGCCTCGAGATCAGCCGCACGCCCGGACACCTGCTGCCCGGCCGTGGCCTCGTGATGGTGCCCGAAGGCCGAGGCATTTTTGGCCGCATGACCATTGAAGAAAATCTGCGCATGGGCGCCCATGCAAGACCACAGGCCAGCCGCCATGAGATTGCAGCCGACATCCAGGCCCAGTACGACCGTTTCCCGCGCCTGGCCGAACGCCAGCAGCAACTGGCCGGAACCCTCTCCGGTGGTGAGCAACAGATGCTCGCCATGGCCCGAGCACTGATGGCCCGACCACGCCTGCTGCTGCTGGATGAACCCTCCATGGGGCTGTCTCCGGTGATGGTGGAGAAAATTTTTGAACTGATTACAGAGGTGTCCAAACAAGGCATGAGCATTTTGCTGGTGGAGCAGAATGCGCGACTTGCCCTTCAAATCGCGGGCCGCGCAGTGGTGCTGGAATCGGGGGAGAAGGTGCTCGAAGGCCGCGGCAGTGAACTGCTGCATCACCCCATGGTGCGGTCGGCCTACCTCGGAGAGTAGTGCGGCATGAGCCTTCCTGCAAAGTTCAGGCGGCCCCGCATCGGCCTGGTGGGCCATGGCGATGTCGGCAGCCGAATTCTGTCCGCAAGGTTAAGGCCGCATGGACCACGACTCATCCCCATCGGTCGACGCACCGGCTGGAACCTCGACAGCCCCGAAGACTGCAGGCGCCTGGCAGCCCTGCTCACCCACTGGATCATCCTCGTGCCGCCATCCGATCAGCATGCCTCCCGAGACCTGCGCAGCCTGCGGCTGTCGGTCGAGGCCCGGGCGGCCCGGGGGCGCCGATATGGCCTCACCCATCAGACGACATTCAAGGGCGTCTACATCAGCACGACTGGCGTCTATGGCAACCATCAAGGCGTCCTTGTGAATGAGACGGCTGCCTGCAAGACCCAGCAGCCGCGTTCACTCAGGCGCCTTCATGCAGAGCGGCTCTGGAGGTCACTGGGCGCACACCGGCTGCGGGTGCCCGGCATCACTGGGGCCGACCGGCTTCCCTTGGATCGCATCCGTGCGAGGCAGCCCGCCTTGAGGCCAGAGGATGATGTCTTCACCAATCACATCGACGCAGATGACCTGGCCCGCATCTGTTGGGCGGCCCTCTGGCGAGGCGGCCGAGGGCGGGTCACCAACACAGTGATGCAAGGCCATCTCCCGATGGGTGACTACTTCGATGCCGTGGCCGATGCGGCGGGCCTTCCCAGGGTTCCACGCATCTCCGCAGAGGAACTGAGGGCCGCGATTCAACGAGGAACCGTGAGTCCCATGATGGCCAGCTTCATGCAAGACTCCAGGCGGGTCTGGAGTGTTCGCCTGGGCCAAGAACTGCGCATACGTCTTGCGACCCCCACCATCGAGGCACTGCTCCAACGCACCTTCGGCTAGGCCTCCAAGACCAGCCCCGCATTGGAATCTCCCGCAACCATGCGGCCAATGGGTGCGGCATCGGCAAAGCCCTCCTGACGAAAGACCGCAAGCACGGCATCCACCGCCTCGGGTGCACAGGAGACCAGGAGGCCACCGCTGGTTTGAGGGTCTGTGATGAGGCTTCGGTCGATGTCGGACAAGCCCGGGGCATGCACGGCCTCTCCATAGGAAGACCAGTTTCGCCCTGAGGCGCCCGTGATGTGGCCTGCTGCAATCATGTCCCGAATTCCCGGCAATACCGGAACCTGCTGCAGGCTGACCCTCGCCTGCAAGCCGGACCCTTTGGCCATCTCCAGGAGGTGGCCTGCCAGGCCAAAGCCAGTGACATCGGTGAGGGCATGGACCTGCGGCATCTCTGCCAGCAGTGGGCCAGGTGTGTTGAGTCGCGTGGTGTTGTCGATCATCTGGGCATAGGCCTCGCCCTCAAAGCGGCCCGCCTTCTTCAAGGCAGCCGACAGGATGCCCACACCCAGTGGTTTGCCGAGAATGAGGGCATCAGCCGGCCTGGCATCGGCATTTCGACGAACCTTTTTGGGATGGACCAGACCCATCACCACCAGCCCATAAATGGGCTCGACCGAGTCAATCGTGTGCCCCCCCGCGATGGGAATGCCCGCAGCTGCGCAGGCCGAACGACCGCCATCCAGAATGCGGCCAATGGTATGGGTGCTCAGCACACTCACCGGCATGCCCACAAGGGCCAGCGCCATGATCGGGCGCCCGCCCATGGCATAGACGTCACTGATGGCGTTGGTGGCTGCAATTCTTCCGAAGTCGAATGGGTCATCGACGATGGGCATGAAGAAGTCGGTGGTGGCAATCAGGGCCTGCTCATCGTTGAGCTGATAGACCGCTGCATCATCGGCCGTGTCGATGCCCACAAGCAGTTCCTTGGGCATGGGCAGTCCTGCGCCACCCTTGAGAATCTCGGTGAGCACACCGGGTGCAATTTTGCAGCCACAGCCGCCGCCGTGCGAGAGCGATGTCAGTCGGGGTTCAGTCATGGCGCGGGATCCTCTCGGTCAGCAAAAAGAGTGAGCAGGGTAACAACTCCTGAAGGGCTGCGGAAATCAAGCCGCTGCGGCCTGCAGCCTCTCCAACACAGACAGCAGTGAGGCCACCTCCGCCTGGTGGTTGGTGAGCCGCTGTCGAGCCGCATCGCTGGCCAGTTGCAGGGCCTGACGATCAGACCGGCTTGAGAGCCAACGCTGCAGTCGAGCGGACAGGTCCGCGGCATCGCCCGGCTCGAACCAGCCCGGGTGCTGCTCACCCAGAATGCCCACATGCCCGGGAATGCGGCTTGCGACGATGGGCAGGCCCACCGCGGCAGCCTCGGCCAACACCAGGGCCCCGCCCTCCATCCGCGAGGGCGCGACGAGGAGATCGGCCTCCAGCATGGCCTGCCGCACGCGTTCGTGAGGCACCTGACCTTCTCGCTGCACCGGTGCATGCTGCTCGTGCACCCATGCAGCCAACTGCGCATCTAGGCCTGCATCGAGCACTCCGCCCAGGTGCGTGAGACACACGGGCAACGGCTGCTGCGCCTGGGCCAGCAGGGTCACGGC
>JBEARM010000012.1:0-23071 GCA_041163175.1 Pseudomonadota bacterium
GCTTGAGGTCGATGCGAGAGATCAGACCCAGCCGACCAAAGGCCCACTGGGCCGAGCCAATGTCCATGACCGCGAGCACCTCGCCCGGCACACCCGGTAGGTCGCCCGCCACGCGCAGACGCACGTCTTGTAGACCATGCCGAAGCACAATGTCGTCACCCACGCGAACCTGAAGGGCGCGCTGAGCACCAGCCGACAAGAAAATGGAGCGCGCATCAAACAGGCCGCCAACGCCCTCGGCCGCAGCCGGAAGCAATGCGGGGGTGACACGTGCAGCCTGAAAGACATCGATGCCCAGCACCAGCACACGGTCGGTGCGCACGGCCAAGACGGGACTCATGTCTGTGATGCCCATCGCCAGGCGGGTTGGCTCGAGTGCGTCCAAACGGCGCTCATCGAACTCGCCAAGGCCTGAGACCAACTGTGCAGAGGCCTGCCCATTGACGGCATCCAGTGCTCGCCCAAAAGAAGACAAGGCTGAATGGTTCACGGTGTGAATCGCGACGGCGAGCATGACCCCGATGCCCACCATGATGAGGGCGGCCAGCCAGCGCACACGCTCCCGAACGGTGGCGCCCCAGAGCATCCAGGCAAAGAGCGGGGCCGACGGTCTCATCGCCGACTCACTGGCCGAGTCACACAAGGCCCTTGGGCGTGAGCTGCAACACCCGGTCCATGGCTCGCGCAGCGGCATCCGCATGGGTCACCATCACAAGGCTGGCCTGTTGGTGCGCGCACAAGTCCAGGAGACAGTCGAGTGCATTGGCCGCAGACGTCGCATCGAGATTTCCCGTGGGCTCATCGGCAAACACAACGGCCGGCCCATGCACCAGCGCCCGGGCCAGTGCCACACGTTGCTGCTCACCCCCCGAGAGGGTGGCCGGCTTGGCCTCCAGACGATGAACGAGGCCGAGTGTCTCGAGCAGCTCGGTGGCGCGCGCCTCGGCCACTTGCGCCGACTGCCCACCCAGCAGGCAAGGCACCATCACATTCTGTAAAGCAGAGAGGTGTGGCAAGAGGTGGAAGGCTTGGAAGACGAAGCCCATCTGTGACTGCCGGCAGGCACGGCGCTGCGCATCATTCCAGCCAGACATGGCCTGCTGCCCCCAGTAGACCTCCCCTTCCGTGGGTACCTCCAGGCCCGCCATGATCTGCAGCAGCGTGGACTTTCCACAGCCGGAGGCCCCCTGAATGGCCAGTCGCTCGCCGGGTTGGACGAAGAGGTTTAGACCGCGAAAGAGCCATGGTCCGCCGCCATGGCCATGACCCACAGAGACCAGTCGAAGAAGCGGTTCCGAGACCGCGTTCGTTGGTGTTAGTCTCGATGCTCCCGGATCTCTCGTCATTCACGGATTCTAGTGCGCGCGCATGTCCTTTTAGGCATCACCCTCGGATGGGCCCTGTGTTCATCTGCACATGCGCTGACCTGCTCGCCCGAGGACGAAGTGACCTTTCACGCCGCAAGCCTGCGGATCGAGAACGATTTATTCATCAACACCGACCGCGACTATACGAGTGGGGTCTCGGTGGCCTTGGTCTCGCGCGACATCTCGGGGCCACTGCGCTCGCACTGCCTGCCGCTCTGGGCCGACGGCCATGCACGCCTCATTGAATGGGTTGACGCAGACTTCTGGGCGGAGGACGGCCGACTCAACACACGCCAGAACATCGTGCTTCGGCTCGGCCAGCAGATGTACACGCCAAGGGACCCGCATCGCTCGGATCTCATCGTCGAGGACCGCCCCTATGCTGGTCTGCTGATGAGCAGCCTGGCCTGGAACCGACGCTGGGTCGACCCATTGGCTGGCGTGCAGGTGCTCGACACGCGAGAGATTGGGCTTGGGGTGATGGGCCCGGCCTCCATGGCCAAGGCTTCCCAGAACGCCATTCACAACCTGATTGGATCACCTCAGTTTCAAGGCTGGCATCACCAACTCAAGAATGAACCAGCCGTGCTCGTGGCCGCCGAACGCAAGGTCCGTTCGGACCTGGGCGGGGCCAGACTGGGATGGTCCTCCGACATGATCTGGGGCTATGGACTGCGGCTGGGAAATGTCGAGACCTCCACTGTGGGCAGCATCGAGGGGCGCTTTGGCTGGAATCTCCCAAACGACTTTGGCACCTATCCCATACGCCCCGGTGCCGACAACCGCCCGCCCCTGCGGCCACTCTCGCTCGACCGGGCGAGCCCTTGGGGCCTGCATGGCTTTGCCCTGCTCGAGACCAAGCTGGTGGCCTGGGACTTCTCCTTGGATGGAAACCTTTTCCACAACAGCCACTCGGTTCAGAAGCGCATCGGAATCGCCCAGTTCGCCGTGGGCCTAAGCCTTCAGACGCGACTGGCCGACCAGGGCTTCAAGCTCGCCATCATGCGGGTCTTCAAGACACCAGAGTTCAAGGGGCAGGTGGGCCGGCACGGCTACATCTCTCTGCTGGCCAGCCTGGAGTGGGACCCTTAAGCAGGGCGCTCCCCGAGCGACTGGGTGGGTCGCAAATGGGCCAACAAGCCCTGGGCCGCCACGAAGGCGCTGGCCCAGGCCCACTGAAAATTGTGGCCACCGAGATGCCCCGTGACATCGACAGCCTCCCCAATGAATGACAAGTTGGGTCGACCCCGAACCGCCATGGTTCGACTCTCGAGGGCATGGGTGTCGACCCCACCGAGCATCACCTCGGCCTTCTTCCATCCCAGGGTGCCAGCCGGACGCGCCACCCAATGCTCCAGGGTCTGCCGCACACGAAGCCTGTCGGCCTTGCCGAGCTCAGCCCAACGACGCCCCGTGAGTGACATGGCCTCTGCAAACCCTTGGGCCAGACGCTGAGGCAGCAGACAGGCCAGCACCGCCTCGACGGTCAGGCGGCCATGGGTGGACTCGCGAACCTGATCGTCGAAAGACTGTCCGCCAAGCCAGTTGACCACGATGTCTGTACCCGGGGTCCAGTGGCTGCTCGCCTGCAGAATGGCCGGGCCAGACAGCCCTTTGTGGGTGATCAAGAGGTCTTCCCGAAAACTGGCCTCGCCGTACGGAAGCGATCGTGCACCGGCAGAGACCTTCGCCTCGAGGGCCACACCCGCATGTGCAAAAAGCCACTGCTCGGACGCTGCAGTAAAGGACAAGGGCACGAGTGCGGGCGCAATGGGCGTGACCGGCAGGCCGAGCGAGGCGGCAAATTCAAGGCCCCATCCCGAAGCGCCGATGGCGGGTACAGGCAGACCACCCGTGGCCACCACCAGCGCTCGGGCCGTCATCTCTCCCACGTTTGTTTGCAGTCGCCAGCCCTCAGCCGTGGGCGAGACCGCTGCCACGGACACTGGATGCTGCAAGACCACCCCCGCCGATTTGGCCTCTGCGAGGAGCATGTCCACAACCTGAGTGGCTGACCCATCGCAGAACATCTGGCCCCGATGCTTCTCGTGTACGGCAATTCGATGGCTGGCCATCAGGCGCATGAAGTCTGCAGGCGTGTATCGGGCCAGCGGGCCACGAACGAAGTGGGGGTTTCGCGAGAGAAAGTTCGCGGGGCCACTGCTCCGGTTGGTGAAATTGCAGCGGCCCCCACCGCTGATGCGAATCTTCTCTCCGAGCTTCGAGGCGTGATCGATGGCCACCACCCGGAGTCCGCCCTGGCCAAGCAGACCTGCGCAGAACAGGCCCGCCGCGCCCGCTCCAACGACCACCACATCTGTTGTTCTCATGTCGCTCCGAGCATTTACCTATGAAGTCTCGCGCTTATCGCCAAACCGACTCTACCCGCATAGAGTTCGAGCGGAAAACCACTCAGGAGGCACCATGTTTTTTGCACGTCACACCACCACCCGCGCCAGCCTTGTGCGAAGCGCCGCAGCGCTGCTCATTGGATTGTCCGGCGCGGCCCACGCAGCCGGCAGCATTACTCTCGCATCGACCACATCCACCGAGGCCTCAGGCCTCTTCTCCGTCATTCTGCCGGCCTTCAAGAAGGACACAGGCATCGATGTCAAGGTCGTGGCTGTTGGCACGGGCCAGGCCATTGACATCGCCAAGCGGGGCGATGCGGATGTCCTCTTCGTTCACGACACCGTCAAAGAAGAGGCCTTCGTCAAGGAGGGCTTCGGCCTCAAGCGGCTCGACGTCATGTACAACGATTTCGTGGTGATCGGACCGAAGTCCGACCCCGCAAAGGCCAAGGGGTCAGATGTTCTGGCCGGTTTCCGCAAGATTGCTGCAGCAAATGCCCCTTTCATTTCACGCGGTGACAAGAGCGGTACCCACGCTGCTGAACTGCGTTACTGGAAGGCTGCTGGCACCAGTTCCATGGGCTCACAGTACAAGGAATGCGGCTGCGGCATGGGACAGGCTCTTAATACGGCCTCGGGCATGACGGCTTACGTGCTCTCAGACCGGGCCACCTGGGCCAACTTCAAGAACAAGGGCGACCTCACCATCCTGGTCGAGGGAGACAAGGCCCTGTTCAACCCTTATGGCGTGATCGTGGTGAACCCCGCCAAGCATCCAAAGACAAATGTGAAGGACGGCCAGGCCTTTGCAGACTGGATCACGTCGAAGGCCGGCCAGGCCGCCATCGCCAGCCACAAGATTGGTGGTGAGCAGCTCTTCTTTGGCAGCGCAAAGTAGTGACTAGACATCTATGCCCTCGGCGGCCAACAGCCGTCGCAGGGCCTGATCCAGGAGGCCGCGAGACTCTGCGGCCACACGCTGCAGCTGGATATGAATGAGGGCATCTAGGCCGTCGCGGCTTGCACACTCCGCGCTGTAGCGCTCGAAGGCCACCACACCGAGCAGCAGGTGGGCCAGCTGCTGCGGACATTCGCAGTAGAGATCGCTCTTCACATCCAGAAGCCGATTCAGAACATCCTCCGACAGGCATGCGTTCGACGCCATCGATGCATGACCGTCTGCCTGCGCCGCCATGAGGCGGCGCAGCACAGAGGCGCAGACCTGCTCGACACCGTCGGCAGATATGGGCCGTCGGGTGGCCTCAATGCCCTTGCGCATGAGCCCACGAATCAGGGCACTGGGTGCGTGCCGATAGAACAGAAGGGTCTCATTGGGCAGGAGCGCCTTCTGGAGGGCCACCAGCCTCGCACTCTGCTCGGCGGTCAGGCTGCTGACTTCCACGAATAGAACATCCAGGGTCTCCTCTGGCAGGTGCCCCACGCCCTCGAGGACGGGCGCCGTGAAAACAATCTCAACCGCAGCGGCCTGAAGGCTCAACATCAGTGGTCGATTGGCAGCGCCAAAGCCCACCAGACCCACCCGAATGGCAGTGGCCTTGGTCGGATGACGAGGCGGCGCCGCACCCCGAAGGCCCGACGCATCCGAGATCATTTGAGCCAGCTGGGCATCGGAGAGGGCGGCCAGGCCGCCAATGGCATGGCCACTGTCCACCAGTCGCTTGACCAGGGCGAGCCGTTCCACCTGCGCGCGGCTGTAGAGCCGATGGGCGCCCTTGCGAACCGGTTCGCCCGACACCGCGTGGCGACGCTCCCACACGCGCAGCGTCTCCACGGGAATGCCAGACAGGCGGGCTGCCGCCCCCGTCTTCACCACCCAATCTATGGAAACCGCTGCGGCACCCTGTTGTATGTCCATGAGATGCACCTTTATTGAACCGTTTTAGTTGTAATGAACCGATAGTGAACTGAATCTTAACGCGGTTCCGGGTGTCTACTGGTCTCCACTCCCATTCTTGGATGATCAACATGAAAATCTCGAAGAAAGTTCAGGTTGCAGTCGAAGCCCTTACACACGTGGGCCTCAAGCAGGGGTCCTCACCCGTGAATCTGACCGTCATCAGCAGGGAACTCCAGGTCTCCGTGAGCTATTTGGAGGGTATTTTTCAGTCCCTCCGACTCGCAGGCTGTGTGTCGCCTGTTCGCGGCCCTGGAGGCGGCTACCGATTGGGCAAACCAGCCCAGGACATCAGCGTAGCAAGCCTTGCCTTTGCAGTTGAACCCCAGCAGGTGGATACAGAACCCGAGGACAATTCGGCAGAGGCGGAGTCGCCCATCCGGGCCCGCACCCGCTCACTGGTTCAGCGGGCCCACGAGACCGAATTGGCCTTTCTTGAACAGGTGAGCCTCCAAGACCTCCTGGTGCAGGCCACGCGCCGAGACAAACAGCGCCGCAATGCGCGTCGCCCAGCCGTACACTATGAAGACTTGCACGAGGAGGAACTCTCCGTTACATGATCCTTGGGCTCGATAGCCTGCTCTTTCACGGCACCAGCATCCAGAACGTGGAGCGCATTCTCCGCTCGGACACGCTACAGGCCACCTCGCGCCTGCCAGACACGGCGCTGCCCCTTCTGCCGGGCGTGGTCAACGTCGCAACCGACCAGCCCATTCGGGTGGCGAGCCTCAGCAGAAGCATCTCGGCCGCCCGAGAGCACAGTTCGGCCTGGACCAGGGTGTCGGCGGCCATTCTGGCCTTCGACGAAGACAGCCTACGACGGGAGATCGGCCACCGGCTTTTTTCCTACAACGACCTCTTCACCCAGGCGGGCACCGATCCACTCACCGCCAACGAGCAGGAAGAGGCCATCGCCGGCCACCTCGAATCTGCCGGTCGACACGTTCGCCACATCCTCATCTTCAAAAAAGGGCTGCGCGACATCGATGCCATTTTGGCCGAGTTCCCGCTGATCGCGGACCACCCCGGTCTGATCGTGCTGGGAGACCAGCGGAACATGAGCCTGAGCGCACTAAGGCACCATCTCGCCAAGCCCCTGCTGCGGCGCAGCCAGCGCTTCGGCCTGCCGGCCAAACGACTCAAGATGCTACGGGCCCTCTCTCGGCTCCGCTAGGCGGTTTTCATCAAAGCGTCGTAGACATCTGGCACCCAGCGCTGCTCATCGATGGGTGGGCGGCGCAAGCGGCGCTTGGGCGCCTCGAGCTTGGGGAGTCGAATGCGGCCCTTGCGCACCGCCTTGTAGGGAATCTGGCCCAGTAGGTGGGCAATGCAGTTGAGCCGCGCGCGCTCCTTCTCATCGGCGGCCACGCCGTGCCATGGCGCCTCAGGAATGTCGGTGTGCCGGAGCATGTCGTCTTTGGCCTCTGAGTACTCCGCCCAACGACGACGAGAGACAAAGTCGATCGGGCTCAGCTTCCACTGCTTCAATGGGTTCCGGGCGCGCTCCTGAAAGCGAGCCTCCTGGACGGGCTGGCTCACAGAGAACCAATACTTCACCAAATGAATGCCGGAGCGAACAAGCATGCGCTCGAACTCCGGGCAGGATCGCATGAACTCGGCAACATCCTCCTGCGTGCAAAAGCCCATCACGCGTTCCACCCCAGCACGGTTGTACCAAGAGCGGTCGAATAGGACGATCTCGCCTGGCGATGGAAGGTGCGCCACATAACGCTGGAAATACCACTGGCCGCGCTCGCGCTCCGAGGGCTTGGACAAGGCCGCAACCCGACAGACACGTGGATTGAGCACCTCGGTGATGCGTTTGATGGTGCCACCCTTGCCGGCCGCATCTCGCCCTTCGAAGACCACGACCACCCGCGCACCGGTGGCCACCACCCACTGCTGGAGCTTCACGAGCTCGATCTGAAGATGCTTCAAGGCCTGGGCATATACTTCCTTCTTCTTCATGGCGTCTCCTTTTTGGAGGCCAGTTTAACGTCACCAGACCGACAAGCCCATGCCAAAACTCGTCGTCTTCGATGCCTACGGAACGCTACTGGATGTCTTCTCGGTCAGCACAGCGGCCGAGACCGCCTACCCAGGACAAGGCCAGGCGATCGCGGCCGGCTGGCGAGACAAACAGATCGAGTACAGCCGGCTGGTGGCGCTCTCCGACCCAGACCCCATTCACGGCAGCCGCCACTACATGCCCTTTTCCGAGATCACCGCGGCGGCACTGCGCTACACACTCGATCGACTTCAACTCGACCACCATGCCCTGCCAAGGCTGCTGGAGGCCTACCTGCGACTGGCACCCTTCCCAGATGCCAAGCCGGTTCTGGCCAGGCTCAATGCCGTCGGCATTCGAACAGCGGTGCTCTCCAATGGCGATCCCACCACGCTGACCAAGGTGCTCGAGCATGCGGACCTGCTGCCCCACTTCGATCGACTGATCTCCGTCGAGGAGGCAAGGACCTTCAAAACAAGCCCAATGGCCTATGGGCTGGTGGCCCGCCATTTCCCTGAACCGCTGTCGCCGATCACCTTCGTCTCCAGCAACGGATGGGACATCCTTGGGGCCGGCTGGTTTGGCTTTCAAACCTTCTGGCTCAATCGAGCAGGCCTGCCGCCCGAAACGATTGGACCCGCACCAGACCACGTGGGTGGCAGCCTGAACGAACTCCTTCCAGTTCTTGGAATTCACCTCACCAACCATTGACATGTCCGAACAAGCCTCCATCGCGCCACTGCTCCCAACACTCAAATGGCTCGGCTATGGTGGGCTGATTCCATTTTTCTTGCTCTCGCTCATGGCCCTCTTGAGCACTGGTGACACCCAGGCCTTTGCCACGACCGCGCTGACCCTTTACGGCATTTCCATCGTCACCTTCGTTGGCGCAGTGTCGTGGGGAATGGCCCTGGCCAGCACCGCCGTGCCCCTGGCAGCACGCAAACGACTGCTGATCTGGAGCGTGGCTCCCTCCCTGGTGGCCGTTTCACTCTGGTTCTTGCCAGACACCGCACCGCTCGGGGCGCTTGCCGTACTGGCCATCCTCAGCTACCGGATGGACCAATTCCATGGCCGCGCACTGGGCTGGCCGCCCGCCTGGATACGGCTGAGGCTGCACCTCACGATTGGGGTCTGCATGTGCCTACTGCCACCGTTTCTCATTCTGTAGGCCAAACCTCGGTGGCCATCGCACCGTCTGTACCAGCCGCCGCCTGGCTGCAGAGCTTTGAAGGGCCCCTTCTCGAACTGGTGCACGAGGCGCCTCTACCCGAATTCCTGAGTACCTTCAATGCGATGGCGCAGCATGAGCAGCTGTGCACAGGAGACGGCAAACCCCTGCAGTTTGTTCCAGCCGCGATGCAGCCCGCCCATATCGACTATGAGTCCTGGATTGCTCGGACCGGCAGTGTGCCCACGCGTGACAATCTGCACGACCGCTTCAATGCCCTGATCTGGCTTCACGCACCCATGTCGAAGGCGCACCTTAACAGGGCGCAGGCGGGCCGCATCGCATCCGAGGGGCTGGCCCGTGGGCCTATTCGGGACGCACTCACGCTCATGGACGAAAACCTCATGGTGATCGCCCAGACATCCGGACCAGACCCCCGCGGCCCAGGCGGCTGGTCCTCACTCTTTGTGGGCCACCAACAACACTGGTTCACCGACTGGCACCCCATGCCTTTCGGGCACGCACTCCTCGAGAAGCTGGAGCGACCATTCAAGGCCATTGCCGCACACAGCCTGATCGTTCGAGTGCAAGAACCCACCTGGGCTGCAGTCGACAGGGCGCTTGTCGAGCAACTTGAGCATGCGCATGTGCATGGAGGGCCGCACACACGGCAGCTCTGGCCCGTGCCGGTCATGGGCATTCCTGGTTGGAGCCCTGAACAGGCGCAGACCAATTTTTACAGCGATGCATCCGTGTTCCGACCCGCCGTGTCCCAGACCGGAGCACCCCAAACGGCTCGTGGCAGCCTGGTAGCCGATTTGGTCATCAAGGCACCCACCGATACCATGGCGTCATGAAATACATCACCATGCTGGGCTGGGTCGCCGTGGTGCTGCTGCTACTCAGCACGGCATTGAATTACCTCGGCGTATAAAAAAAGCCGCCCAAGGGCGGCTTTCTCACGAGGGCATGGCTGCCTTACAGCAACGCAATGCCGTCGGCCACGCGATGCTGGTTGGCCACCACCTTCTCACGCAGGGCCACAATCTGGCTGCGCAGTTCCATGACGTCTTCGAGGTCCTTCTCGAGGGCGTGACGGTTTTGACCTTCGTGCTCGTAGATCTCCGTGATGAAGGTGCGGTTCTTTTCAGCCAGCTCACGAACCTCGGTGACCATGGCCGTGTTCTGCGTCACGCGCTCATCGTTCGATTCATGCGTGGCCTTCTTCATGTCTGCCTCTAGCTCCCCATCAACCCAGGCTGCATTCGAGTTCGACAGCTCGTCAATCACATCAAAAAACTCATTGTTGTGCGCCGTGATCAGAATGTTGATCTCAACCATGAGCTTGTTCACCTGTACCAGCATTTCATTGATTTTCACCGCATTGCGGTTGGCTGCTGCGCGACGCTGAATGCCCTCAATTCGAACCCGATTGGTCGTGGAGCTCTTGAAACGCTCTTCTTCATCGGTGGAAGGCTCCAGCTGCTCCAGGATCGCGAGCCTGTTGCGAATCACGTCGTCGAAGGTGGCTGCCAAAAGGGTGCCGTTGCCACTCGCCTCAGCAGCAAAAGATTCCAGAGCCAAGGTTCGATTTTCCTCAATGGCAGAACGGCCTACGAGCGTCTGCGCGGTATTGAATCGGACAAAAGAATCCGCATCAAAAACGCGACGACGGTTCTTCTTGATTCGCTGTTCGGTGGCTTCATTCATGGTGTATGACTCCTAGAAGTGTCTGGTGAATTACGCAGCGGCCCGCGCTGCAAGTTCTTGTTCGGATGGGAGCGTGTGTCGAGTCGACATGAGCAGCTTGTTGACAAACACGATTCCGCGCTGAGGTTTGTAGAGCTCTGCCGCTTCGTAGATCAGGGCCATGATGTAGTCCGCCTGGTCGGCAGACACCACGGCATGGAGCTGCTCCGTCTTGGGAATCTCTGGCAGACCGGTCGATTCCGAGGCCCTGCCAAGTGGGGCGCCACGAACAGAGTCATAAAAGACTTCCGTGACGCCGCGGTCGAGGAGCAACTTCGCAACCGCTGCCGCACCTCCCTCGTAGAGAATAACGGTGATCTCCCGCGTGTAATCCAGCACCACCCCCTCTGGAATTTTCTTGAAGGGGGAACTCATGACATCGCTCCCATGCTGCTCTGAGCCCGATCCTCGAGGAGATGCGCAGGCACGTAGGTCGCAGCCTGAACCAGCGGTGTTGCATAGACGTAGCCCATGCCGGGAGTGTCGAGGCGACCCGCAAGATAGATCCGCTCGAAGATCCGGGTGAGTTGATCCTTGGCCACGAGCACACTGATGATTTCGCGCTCGACCTCCACGGCCACGCCAAGGAATCCCATCTTCTCGCGGATTCCCGTGCCAACGCCCTGATGGACGGTAGCACCCTGCACGCCCGCATCCAACAGGGATTGATTGATGGCATCGGCCATGCCCTTCTGAACCACACAGGTGATCAGAGACACTTCGGTCAGGTTCACTAATTTACGCTTTGCCATCTTGGGCTCCCTCAAAAAAATATGTTTTGTTCATGATGAATTCAGCGCCCGTTCAGGCTGAGGCACCAGCAGCTTTGGTCTCGGCATCAGCCTCGGCCATGGCCCTTGCGTTCTCACGCTTAACCTTCCACTGCACGTAAACACCCAAGGCCAAGACAGAGACAATGGGGCAGATCGATGCTGCAGCCAGAATCCCGAAGCCCTCAACAGCGCCCACGGCCTTTCCGAAACCAAGGCCCATGGCCAGCACCAGCGGCACCGTCACCGGGCCGGTCGTCACCCCAGCACTGTCCCATCCCACGTTCACGAACTCTTCAGTAGACAAGTAAGTGAGAATCACGCCCAGCACATACCCTGGGATCAGGATGTACAGGATGCTGAAGTCGAAGATGAGCTTGACGATGCCCAGCATGATGCCAATGGCCACACCGAACGAAACCGAATACATCAGCATTGACTTCTTGAACGAACCGTTGGTGAGGTTTTGAACCGTCAGGCCCAGTGCGTTGAGCGCCGGCTCGGCCAGGGTTGCACCGAAGCCGAGGATCCAGGCAAACAGTGCCGCAATGAAGATGCCCACGCCCGCGGAGTACAACGGTGCATTGGGCATCGCCTCGATCGCCGTAAACAGCCCTGGCACAAGGCCCCCTGCACCGTCACCCAGCTTGGCCAGGCCATAGGTGAGGCCCACGCTGAAGACACACATGCCCAGCACCGACAAGAAAATGCCGTAAAAGATGATGAAGGCATTGGGCAACTTCTCACGCAGCACGATGAAGAGCACGATCATCAGGAAGATGACCAGCGGAACGATGGCCCGAACGCCACCCACCACCTCCATGCCCGGCGAAACAGTCCACCAGTCGACGGGTCCGGTGGCTGCAGCCGCCGCGGCGAGGGTCGCCTGCTTGGCGGCAGCCTCCGCAAGAATGGTCTCCACCGGCACAGTCATCTGATAGAAGATGGCCAGACCAAGCACCGCCATGATGGGGAAGAGCGAGGCCAGGGTTACGATGCCAAAGCCCTGCAGCTTGCTGTCTCCCGCACCTCCCGCAGTGGCCACACCGATGCCCAAGGCCAGCACCAGCGGCACCGTCACAGGGCCGGTGGTGACCGCACCGCAGTCCCAGGCCAGGCCGATCATGGTGCGAAGATCTGGGTTCACGAAGGCATAGCCTGTGAGCAGCACGCAAGGAACCAGGCTCATGTAAATGAGGGGCTTGAGGCTCCAGTTGTAGAGGAAGCGCATGGTGCCGATCACGGCTGCGATGCCCACACCCACGCCCACCACCAAGACGGTGGCGTCCACACGGTCATTCAGGAGGGTGTAGAGGTACGGAGCGTTCTTGGGGTCTACGATCTGGCCCGCCACCTGGAGCGCGCCGATCGCGGGCTCTGCGAAGGTCACACCGATGCCCAGTAGGAAGGCGATGAACAACACTCCCACCAGCGGGAGCTTGGTAGGTAGCTTGCTGCCAATGATCTCGCCGAATGGCATGAGGCCCAGCTTGAGGCCCTCCAGGAAGATCATGAGGCCCACCATCACGGCCAGCAGGCCCAGGCCGAGTGTCGCCGAATCTTGAATGCTCTGGTTCAGGACCAGCAGTTGAAACAATGCCAGGTAGGCCGCCAGAGGAACCACCGCCTTGGCCTGCTCCATGAACCGGACCGACAGGTAAGGCTGGAGCAGTTTGTAGACATCCATGCCCCCCAACCGCATCTTCTCTGGCTTTTGAGGAACTTCATTGCCCTGCTGGTCGAACAAGGGGCGGGACATCAGCTTGGAATAGGCAATTTCGTCAGAATCGACCGTGATGGCCTGGACGTAATCGCCGAAACGAATAGAACGTGGCATAAAGCCCTCCGCTAAAAAGCCTTTTTGGCTGTGCGGAGTCTATCGGCTAGTAGGGGGGGCTGACAAGTGGCACTGTAAAAAGTTCATGAAAACCCTAAGTGGTCACTTCACTTTCACAAAACTTTTTACGGGCCGTGCGCCTCAACCCCCGATGCTGATGAGAAAAGATTTGCCGAAATCAGATGTTCTGGCCTGGGTGTAACCTTGATCCGCTGAAAAAAGAAAGCCCCTCTCGCTGGGGGGGCCGAAACAGCATAAACACCCTTGGACACCACGCACCCCAATTGACTCTGCGCTAGAAAAGCTTGTCACGAGACCGATCGATTATGAACACGACCACCCCTGCCGAAGACCTCACCCTCCCCCCCTGGAAAGCTGCAATCGAGCGCTTCTGGGGACAGAAATGGGTGCAGAACACCATCATCATTCTCATCCTAATCAATGCCGCCATCCTGGGAATGGAGACCAGTCCCGCCATCATGGCGAAGTACGGCGAAACCCTGATCGCGGCAGATCACGCCATCTTGGCCGTATTCGTTGCGGAGATCACCTTCCTGCTAGCTGCTCGTGGATGGAGATTTTTCAAAGACCCTTGGTCGGTTTTTGACTTCATCGTGGTGGGCATTGCCCTCATTCCCGCCTCTGGCCCGTTCTCTGTGCTTCGCTCGCTCCGAGTGCTGCGTGTCCTACGCCTCATCAACAAGATTCCGAGCATCCGTCGCGTGGTGGGTGCGCTGCTCGCAGCCATTCCAGGCATGTCTGCGGTCATTGGGCTGGTATTCATTCTGTTCTACGTCTGTGCTGTGATCACCACCAAACTGTTCAGCCAGAGCTTTCCAGAGCTCTTCGGCGACCTCGGTCTCAGCCTCTTCACGCTCTTCCAGATCATGACCCTTGAGGGTTGGTCGGGCGACATCGCCCGGCCGATCATGAAGGTCTACCCCTACGCCTGGATCTTCTTTGTCATCTTCATCCTGACTGCGACGTTCACGGTGTTGAACCTTTTCATCGCCGTCATCGTGAACTCCTTGAACTCCATTCACTCCGATGAACATGCCGCCGAAGGCAATGACCTGCAAACCGTAAGGGAGGAACTGGCCGCGGTGCATGCGGAGGTCTCTGCCATCAAAAAGATTCTGGAAACGCGTTACGGATCCGAGCCAAAGTAAGCCATGCCACAGGAATCCAAGGCAGCCCCACCAGACGCCCAGAGCAAGGACTGGGGTCTGTGGATTCGCCTCGGAGCCATCACCAGTTCAATGCTGCTCGGCATGATTGTCGGAGCGGTCGCGCTCGGAATCTTTGCAGTTGTTGACTTCTTTAATGGCCTGTGGATGATTCCGCTGCCTGAGACTCTCGGGCTTGATGGCTTGATCATCAGCCCAGCCATCGGCATCTCACTGCTCATCGCCGCGATCATCTCCGGCCGGGTCTTGCTCGTGCTCGAAGGCGGTCGCGCCCAAGGGCCGGCAGACCTCATTCTGGCCGCGCAAAGAGACGAGAATCCCAATGTACGAGCCGGCCTCCTCTCGACCCTACTCGCCACCGTCAATCTATCGGGCGGAGCCTCGATCGGGATTTTTGGCCCGATGATGCATTTCGGTGGTTACATGAGCTCCGTCGTGATGAGATGGTCTCATGCACTTTCACAAAAACTACCCACAGACATCATTCTAGGAAGTGGCGCCGCTGCGGCGATCGCGGCCGTCTTTTCCGCCCCAATTGGAGCAGCCATCCTCGCGCACGAGGCCATCATTCGTCGTTTCGGCGCATTTGGTGCCGGCCCCGTGATCGCAGCCGCCTTTGGCGCTCAGTGGATTGCCCACGTAATCGTTGGAGACCAGCGAATCTTTGACATTCAATCGACACCAACGCTCACGGCTGGGACGTTCTTCCTGGCCATCGGGGTGGGCATCTCAAGTGGCTTGGCCTCCATCATCTATATACGGGCAGTAACCGCATCACCCTCCTGGGCCAAGTGGTCCGGCATCCCCCTTCAGTGGCGACCCCTTGTGCCCGCAGCCTTTCTCTTCATGCTCTCTCCACTCTTTCCTCACCTGCTGGGCCACGGCCTTGGCTCCGTCGACATGGCCTTGGCGGGAAAACTAAGCCTCACCCTACTGCTGGCACTCATTGGGCTTAAAATCATCGCCACGAGTCTTTGCATCGGGTTCGGAATGTTTGGCGGGGTGTTTGCTCCAGCCCTGTTCATCGGGGCACTCTCCGGCGCGATTTTGGATGTCTCCCTGCCGGGGATCGATCCGGCGTCCTCAAACTTCGCAATCCTCGGCGCGGCCAGCTGCATTGCAGCCGTTATTGGAGCTCCACTGGCCGCCGTCATGATCGTCTTTGAACTCACCGGCAGTTACGAGTGGGCCGTTCTTGGCATGATCAGCGTGGTCACGGCAAACCAATTTTCCAGAGCCCTGGCAGGGCGGTCACTCTTCGACCGACAACTGCTCATGCGAGGCATTCAACTCAAGGACGACCACCTGCGTTGACGGCTTTCGGCTCGTCATCGGTGTCAATTCCTCGCAAAAATAGAGCCCGATCCCAGACCGATCGGCCGATCAGGGTTCGACTGACCTGGCACGAGATGGCCACCGACACCATGGCCAGCACAATGAATCGATAGTCACCGCTCATCTCGAAGAGGAAGACCACGGCAGCGATCGGCGCGCCGATCGCAGACCCCGCGCATGCGGCCGCGCCGAGCCGTGCATACATGTGGTGTCCCCCACCCAAGAGGGCCTCGAAAATGCCGCCGATCATGGCCCCAAAAAAAACCGCCGGCAAAAAAATGCCGCCGTGAAATCCAAAGGAACGACAGAGCGCTGCGGCCACAATCTTGAGGACCATGAGGACCAACAGCAGCCAGAGCCCGAACTCACCCGCCAGCGCCAAGTTAACGGAACCCAGGCCGGGCCCGATCAACTGGGGTAGGAAGGGCGAGATTGAAAACAGCAACACTGCGGGAACCATGGGGCGCAGCCATATTGGAATGCCTGTCGAATTGGCCCACTTTGGCCCCCGAGTGAGCAGGTAAATGTACGCCGTGGACAGGAGTCCACACAACAGGCCCAGCAGGCAAGAAAATAGAAGGGACTCCGGCCCGATCTCAAGCGGCTGACCCACAATCTTCAAAAGCTTTCGATCGCTTCCGAAGTACATGGTTGAAGCAAAATAGCCCCCAAGGGCAGCCATCACCATCGGGGCCGTCTCGCTGGAACGGAACCGCCGAAGCAGCATTTCATGCGCAAAGATGCAGGCTGCGATGGGTGCCGAGAACAGCGCGGCCAGGGCAGCCGCGCCACCCGCCGCGAGCAACACGCTTCGGTTGAGCACACGGAACACCCGCTGCAGCATGGATCCAATGCATGCCCCATAGTGAACAATGGGGCCAAAGAGGCCTGCAGAAGATCCTGAACCAATGCTCGTCAATGTCAGCAGGCTGCTCCACAACCCTGAACGAACATCGATGTCGGTGTCGTTCTTGATTGCGACGATCGTGTCGGCCGGGCCATGCGTTCGAGGCCCCTCCAAGTGACGATAGATCCATCCCGCCAGCAGTGCACCAACCAGCATGAAGGCGCCAAGGGTCGGAGAGTAGCGGGCCTCATCCCAGGACACAAAATCGGTGAGGAGCGGTATTTTCCAGATCGACCAGGCGTACAAAATGATCGAAAAAAAGGCTACCGTGGCCGCGCCCACAATATTCCCGAACAGGAGCGCGGTACCCAGTTTCACAAGATCTTTCGCCAGCATGACCATGACCCCGAAATCGTCGAGGCTCCCCCGCTCTTCAGAAGTTGAAAAATGAACAATTCGCGAGAGTCTGCATAAACAGTGTCATAACTTCAAGCGACTCGACTCAGGCCATCTCGGCTGGGGGCAACTTTCCCTTAAACTTTCGGAAAGAGGCGACAGATCTCGCATCCTCAAAAATCAATTTGTAGAAAATCTCTGCTATCTCGATCACCATCGGAAACGCCAAATTGAGAACGGTAAAAGCCACCGAAGCAGACGTCCGACGGGACTTGGCCGCGGCCTACCGCCTGTCTGCACACCGGGGCTGGGATGACCTGGTCTGGACCCACATCTCCGCAGGGGTTCCTGGAGAGCATGGGCACTATCTGCTCAACCGCTTCGGCCTTCAATTCCGGGAGGTCACGGCCTCCAACCTCGTCAAGGTGGATGTCCGTGGTGAGGTGGTCGATGGCAGCAACGCACCCGTCAACCCCAGCGGCTTTGCCATCCATGGCTGCATTCATGCAGCCCGGCCCGACGTGGCCTGTGTGCTGCACCTTCATGCATTCTGGGCCCAGGCCTTTGCCGCCACCCAGGCAGACCTACTTCCCTGCTCCCAGCCCGCCATGCGCCTGGTGGGCCGACTCGGTCGACACGCCTATGAGGGTCTTGCATTTGATTCGCAGGAACAGGCGCGACTGGTGACAGCCCTTGGCGACAACGACGGTGTCATTCTCGAGAACCACGGCATTTTGTTGGTCGGCCGCACCGTGGCAGAGGCCTTCATGCTCATGCACCTTTTTGAGCGCGCCGCCCAGATTCAACTCACCGCAGGAGCCAACCCCGCCGGCCTGAGACTCGTTCCCCCAGGGGTTGTGTCACTGACCCAGCGGCAATGGACCGGGCCTCACAATGCCCCTGAGGGCATCGATGAATGGCCAGCCCTGCTGCGCAGCCTTGCCCACACCGACCCCGACTTTGAACAATGAGAGGAGAGCACCATGCCCACGATTCGAGTTGAACTCTTTGAAGGACGCACCACCGAACAGAAACGTGCCCTGGCCAAGGCCCTCACAGATGCAACGGTGGCCACACTCGGTGGCAGCCCCGAGGCCGTTGACATTCTCTTCTACGACATCAAACGAGAGGATTGGTCCACCGGCGGCACGCTCTGGGCGGACCGGCCCAAGACCTGACCACAGCAAGGATCGAGGCTAGGCCTCGACGGTCTCCGATCGCATCAAGGCACTCACGTGGCAGGCCACGCTGCGCCCGAGGGCAGCCACCTCGTAGCCACCTTCAAGGCTACTGACCACGCGACCTTCGCAATGACGGGCTGCGACCTCCAGCAGCTGCTCGGTCACCCACTCATAGTCAGCCTCCGACCAGCGCAGGCCTGCAAGGGGGTCATCACGGTGGGCATCGAATCCAGCAGAAATGATGATGATCTCTGGCGCAAAATCATTGAGCGCGGGCAGCCACTCCTGAAGCACGGCTGCTCGAAGGGCCTTGCCATCACTGCCACCGGGCAGCGGAACATTGACCATGTTCTGGCCCATGGGCCGCTCACCGCGGCCCGGATAAATGCCCTGCTGGAAGGTGGAAACCATGAGCACGCCAGGCACGTCCGCGAGAATTTCTTCGGTGCCGTTTCCATGGTGAACATCGAAATCGACCACGGCCACCCGTTCAAGGCCAAGCGCCTCGGTGGCATACAGGGCACCCACGGCCACACTGTTGACAAAACAAAAGCCCATCGCGCGATCGCGCTCGGCATGGTGGCCCGGTGGGCGAACCGCGCAAAAGACTGTCTGCGCCCTGCCCTGAACCACCGCCTCCACGCCCTCGACCACCGCCCCTGCGGCACGGGAGACGGCCTCTAAGGTGAATGGGTTCATGGCGGTGTCTGGGTCAATGACAGCGTATCGGCTGCTCGGCGAGGCCGCCTTGAGGGCCTCCCAATGGTCAGGTGTGTGGGCCCGAAGGATGTCTTCGTCGCGGGCCATGGGTGCCTCTTGCACATCGAGACGATCCAAAAGGCCTGTGGCCCGGAGTTCCGCCAAGACTGCACGAACCCGCGCGGGTGACTCAGGGTGGTGCGGGCCCATCTCATGGGCGGCAAAGGCGTCGTGGGTGAAGAGTGTGGTCATGAATAAAGTTTAGCGCCTAGGCTCTTCATAGGGCCGAACACCCGTGGCCAGCAACTGGTAGCCCGTGACCCCCTGGCTGGTCTCTGTGCGAACCCCCTCAAGAAGCCCCTCCACCCAGACCGTGGCCATGGACTCCGGCACTTCCCGAATCTTCGCGCCCTTCTGCGGAACCACCAGAATGATTTGATTGGCCGGAGGCGGAGGCGTGTGAATGCAGGCGCCAAAATAAGGCACCAATAAAAACGAACGACTGGCAGATCGATCTGCGTCCAGGGGCACGACATAGCCAGGAATGCGAACCTGCTTGCCCAAATGGGTGGGCACGATCGGGGCGGCATCCCACTTCCCCCTGAGTTTGGCCATGGCCCGGTCGGCTGCCTCGGAGCCATCCTTCAGTCCGCCAAGCCGGCCCAGCGCCATCATCTCGACCTGAACCTGCTTGGCCCATTTTTCGTCGATGAGATCATCCCAACTGATCTCCAACGCCGGCTTGGCCCAGGCCGCGCTCAAGGCGAAAACGCCGACCAAAACGAGCCAACGCCGCATGTCAGGCCACGGGTGGATGCAGGCCATCCACCAGAGAAAGGCGCCGTGCCCGCCATGCCGGCAAGAGGCTGATCGCAACAGAGGCCATCCCAAGACCCAAGAGAGAGAGCCAGGCCTGGGGGGGCAGGTTGAGCACCGACATGGCCACACCATATTCAATTCGTAAAAAGTCGGCAAACCACCAGACCACGGCCTGCTGAATGCAGAGCCCCAGAAGCACACCCGCCAGGCCCACCAAGGTGGCCTCAAGCAGAATGAGCCAGGCCACCTGAGCCGGGCCAGCACCCACAGCACGAAGAATGGCGAACTCTCTGCGGCGCGATGCCAATGAGACCAAGGTCATGGCTGCCACTGACAACAGGGCGCCAATGGAGACTGCCCAGCCCACGAGCGCAAAGCCACGCTCCACCACGGAGAGTGTTCGCCAGAGTTCATCGAGGGTGACACCCGGCAAGGCAGCGGTCAGTGGAGCACCCGGCAGCGACTCGATCGCACGACGGGCCGAAAAGACCTGGCCACGGTTTTGAAGGCCTACCCAGAGCGTGGTGTAACTGCTCGGTGTTGCCAATGCGCCCAACAACCAGCCTTGGTGAATGGACTCAAAGCCCTGGGTCGAGATAAAGACTGCGCGATCCAGAGGGCCTCCTGTGGGGGCCAGCACGCCCACCACCTCGAAGGGGTGGTCGTCATGGTCGCGGGACAGGCCGTCCGAGCGCCCATGCGTGAGCAACAGGCGATCGCCGAGGCGATGCGCAAGGTGCTTGGCCACCTCGGCACCCAGCACGGCCTCGGTGGCTGCCGAGAAGACTTTGCCCTCGGCCAGGCGCAGTGGCTGCCCACGCACCTGAACGCGGCTGAAAAAATCCGCCTCGGTGCCCCAGACCGGCCGCCCCCGGTAGGTGTCGCCGAGCTGAACGGGCACCGCCCATTCAACCTGCGTCAGACCACGGACCCGCTCCAAGTGCGCTGCATCGAGGTTCTGGGTGGGACGGCCGAGCTGGAAGACACCATAGAGCAGGATTTCGGTGGGACTGCCCCTCGGGGCCACCAGCAGATCGACCCCACTGATGGCCTGACCAAAACTGGTGCGAAGGTCTGCCCGCAATTGGCTGACAAACAAGACGAGCAGAGAGGACGTGGCCACGGCCAGCAGCACCAAGAGCACCGGCAGCCGCCGAGACCAGGCACTGGCCAGCGCGAGGCGCAGCCAAATGTTCATGGCGTTGCCGCTCATCGAACCGCCTCCAATGTGCCCGCCTCGCCGAGGGCCCAGACCTCATCAAAGCGGCTGCTCATGCGATCGTCGTGGCTCACCATGATCACCGTGACCTTCGAGGCCTGCGCAAGTTCAAGCAGCAGCGACACAAACGAGGCCTGGTGAACGGCATCCAGGGCCGATGTGGGCTCATCTGCCAAGAGGAGGCTCGGGCCTAGAAGAAGGGCTCGGGCCACTGCGACCCGCTGCTGCTGCCCCACCGACAGCTGATGGGCAGGGCGCGACCAGATCGCCGACGAGAGCCCAAGCCGATTGAGAAGGTCATCGGCGGCATGAACCGGGGCCCGGCCTGAAAGCCGGCTCGGCAACAGGACGTTCTCCCATGCCGACAGGTAGGGCAAGAGGTTGAACTGTTGAAAAATCACGCCGATGTCCGTGGCCCGGACACGGTCGCGGGCCGCGGCAGACATCGCATGAAAGGGGTGGCCAAGCACGAGGCACTCGCCCGAGGTTGGTGTCTGCACCCCGGACAGAATGGACAGCAGGGTGCTCTTGCCAGACCCGCTGAGACCACGCAGAAACACCCGACGCCCCGCGGCCACCGACCAGGCCGGAATGTGCAACAAGGGCTTTGCTGCACCGGGCCATTGGAAGACCAGCGCCCTGAGTTCAATGTGCGTCTTCAATGCCGACCTCCTGGGTGCGCAGATAAAAAAAGCCCCAGCCGGTTGGGCTGGGGCCGCAAGGCAGAATGATCTGCAAGGAGACAACAATGCGGCCGAAACCGCACTTGCATTGCAACATAAACCCACGCGTTTTGCAATGCACCATTCGGGCATTCATCAAAACTTCATGGGAAAGGGAACAGACTTGCATCATCTTCTCTCGCATGGTCTCCTACCCGTTGTGAACACCCACATGCATCCCCTCCGGCAGCTCGACCTCCCCGCGGTGGCCCGTTTCATTGCAGCGCAATCGGCCAGCACCCGAATTTACATTGGTGCGGACTCCTGTCGGCTCTTGGAGGGTCAAGTCTGGCACGCAGACTACACCCTGGTCATTGTGGTCCACATCGACGGCAACCGCGGCTGCAAACTCTTCGGGGAGACCACCCGCGAACGAGACTTCGACCAACGGGCCGACCGGCCGCACCTGCGCCTGATGAATGAGGTCTACAAGGTCGCCGACCTCTACCTTCGCCTCTCGGATGCCATCGGGCAACGCCCTGTAGAGGTGCATCTCGACATCAACCCAGACCCTGCCGCCGGCTCGAGCTGTGTGATTCAGCAGGCTGTTGGTTATATCCGTGGCGTATGCAATTTGTCGCCGCGGGTCAAGCCCCATGCCTTTGCCGCAAGCTGTGCTGCCGACCGGTACAAGGAAATTGCCAGTAGCCATCCATCGGGCCTCAGGGCGGCCTAGCCAGGAGCCCCCACAGTTTGTTGTCGCTACTCGATCCAGCCGTTCTCTTTTTTTTGGTGGGCCTCTTCGCAGGCCTCGTTCGCTCCAACCTAGACATCCCCCCAGCCATCAGCCGTTTTCTGGCGCTCTATCTGCTCATGGCCCTGGGGCTCAAGGGCGGGCTTTCCCTGGCCGAGACCGGCTTCACCTTCGAGGTAATGACCATTCTCGGGCTCGCGATTTTGCTGGCCATGCTGACCCCCGTATTCGGGTTTTTGCTGCTGCGCCGCGTGACCCAGCCTTTCAATGCCATCGCCATTGCCGCCACCTATGGGTCCGTGAGCGCGGTCACTTTCATTACGGCCAATCAATTCCTCGACCGGCTGGGCGTTGAACACGGTGGCTACATGGCTGCGGCCATGGCCATCATGGAGTCACCAGCCATCATCTTCGCGGTGCTCATGGCCAACCTCGTGCGCAAGGGTCGTCTCGGTGGTGCCCAGGGCATTGAAACCGCGCCGCACCCGGGGGGGCTCCGACAGACCCTGCACGAGTCCTTCACCGATGGTGCACAGTTGTTGCTGCTCGCGAGCATGGTCATTGGTTACTACATGGGGCCCGAGGGTGCCGCTGCCATGAAGCCCTTCTCGGCAGACCTCTTTAAGGGGATGCTTGCCTTCTTCCTACTGGACATGGGGCTGTTGGCTGCCCGCAATCTCGGAGGGCTGCGGGGCCAGTCCCCCAAGCTCCTCGAGTTCGCCGACGTCGTGTACTTCGCCGTGCTCGCCGTGATCATCGCCTTCGCCGACGACGGCACCGGCCGTGCGATCGCCGCGGTCGCCG
>JBEARM010000013.1:0-23000 GCA_041163175.1 Pseudomonadota bacterium
TATTTCGATGCCAACACCTATCTGCGCATCACCAAGGCCCTCGACTACTTCGACCCGGCCGCACGTGCCGGTGGCAGTCTCTCCAAGGCCCTCGCACCGGCCAAGGCCATGTTCTGTGTGGTCTCGTTCACCACCGACTGGCGCTTCCCACCGGAGCGCTCACGCGAGATCACCTCGGCCCTCATGCAGAACAACGCCCGCCTGGTCTATGCCGAGATCGATGCCCCCCATGGCCACGATGCCTTCCTCATGGCAGACCCCCGCTACCACGACCTCATTCGCGACTACTTCGAGGGCATCAAATGCGCATAACAGCCCTGCGCGGAGACCTCGCCCAGATTGCCCAGTGGGTTCCGCAGGGGGCTCGCGTGCTCGACCTTGGCTGTGGCGATGGTGCCCTGCTCGACTGGCTGCAGACGGAGAAAGGCTGCCATGGCTATGGGGCTGAGATCGACCATGATCATGTCCGTCAATGCCTGCGGCGCGGCGTGAATGTGATCCAGGCCGACATCGACCAAGGCCTTACCCTGTTTTCGAGCAGCCAGTTCGATGTGGTGATCCTCTCGCAGGCCCTGCAGGCCACCCACCGCACCGAGCATGTTCTACAGGAGATGTCGCGGCTTGGGCGCGATGTGATTGTGAGCATTCCCAACTTTGGCCATTGGAGCCATATTCGGTCCTTGCTGGGCGGGCACATGCCGGTGAACGAGCGGCTGCCATACGCCTGGTACGACACGCCCAATCTCCACTTTGCAACCATCCGAGACTTCGAGGCACTGCTCCTCAAGCTGCGCATGTCCATTCTGGATCGGGCCTACTGTGTGGAGCAGGAGCACGAGATTCGACGCATTGACTGGGCGCCCACGCTGCGGGCCACGCTCGCCCTCTACCGATTCGCAGCCAGGTGAGTTCAACCCTGACGAATGCGGTGCCCGCGGAGCCACCGGTTCGCCTGGCCTTTGCCATGTGGGCCATGGCAGCGGCCTTCTACCTCTTTGACTTCTTTCAACGGGTCTCGCCCGCCGCCTTGGCCCTCGATCTCTCGCGCGAAATAGCGCCCACCGCCGTGGCGCTCGGCAGTTTGTCGTCGGCCTACTTCGTGACCTACGCGCTGCTGCAGCTACCCGGCGGCATGCTCATCGACCGCTTCGGCACACGCAAGGTCTTCGTGGTGGCCTGCCTCTTGGGCGGGGTCGGCACCTGGGTCTTTGCAAGTGCCCATGGCCCCGGTGTCGGCGCCCTCGGACGGCTCATCCTTGGGGCGTCCGGTGCAGTGGCCTGGGTGGGCATGCTGAAACTGGCCTCGCAGTGGTTCACGCCCGCACGGTTTGCATCGATCACCGGTGTGTCCTTGGCCATTGGTGCCGTGGGTGCGGTGGCCTCCGGGCTGCCACTGCGCATGGCGTCGGATGCGGCCGGCTGGCGCAGTGTGATCATGGCCACAGGCCTCTTCGCCCTGGCGCTGGGCCTGCTCATCGCCTGGCGGATGCGAGACACACCGGCCCTCATGGGCTACGCCAACCACCAGCATCCATCGCGTCCATCGACCGACGACGGTGCGCACAAAATGCCCTGGCGCGATCTGGCCTGGCTCTGTGTGGGGCAGATGGGCGTGACCGGTAGCATGGCCGCACTCGCCTGGCTCTGGGCTGTGCCTTATCTCACCACACAGTTTGGCCAAAGCCCGGCCCAGGCCACCTTTTTGAGCTCCATGATGATGGTCTTCTTTGCCACGGGTGCCATTGTCTTTGGGACGCTCTCCGACAGGCGCCGCACGCGTCAGACGCCACTGCTCTGGGGAACGGGGCTCACCGGACTGCTCATGGCGGTGCTGGCCTCTGGGCTGGTCATGGATTCCTTGCTGCTCACCGTGGTGGTGCTCTGGCTGCTCGGCGGTACGGCCGGCTCCATGGTCTTGTCATTTGTGCTGGCCAAAGACCTTGTGCATGGCCACCGCACGGCCACCATCGTGGCCCTGGTGAACCTGTGCGTCATGCTCGGCAGCATTGGCCTGCCGCCGCTGTTTGGCGCCATTCTGGATCACTTCTGGACAGGACTGCTGGTCGATGGCGTGCGGCAGTACCCCGCGCACGCCTTTCAGTGGGCCCTGGGCACCCTGGCGGGCTGGATTGGCATCACCTGGCTGGCCCAGCGCATGGTCAGAGAAGACCCTACTTTCGCCAGAAGGCCGGCACCAGAATCACCAGCACCGTGAGCAGCTCCAGGCGCCCCAGCAGCATCGTGAAGGCCAGCACCCAGAGCTGAAAAGACTCCAGGCCCGCGAAGTTGCCTGCTGGGCCTACGCTGCCCAGGCCTGGGCCCAGGTTGTTGATACAGGCCAGCACGGCACTGATGGCCGTGGTGTCATCCAGGCCCGTGAGCAACAACAGGAAGCTCGCCACCATCACCGTGGCCC
This sequence comes from Pseudomonadota bacterium, assembly GCA_041163175.1. Classification (GTDB taxonomy): domain Bacteria; phylum Pseudomonadota; class Gammaproteobacteria; order Burkholderiales; family Burkholderiaceae_A; genus Hahnella. The sequence continues at coordinate 2,417 of JBEARM010000013.1, forward strand.
CATAGAAGAGCATGAAGGCGAGCACGGCAAAGATCACCGAATGGCCAATCGAGCCACCCCCAAGCGAGACCGGCTGGATGGCTCGGGGATGCACGATGCGCAGCAATTCACGGCCGGCAAGCTTGACCATCACCACCAGCCGAATCATCTTGATGCCGCCACCCGTGGAGCCTGAACTGGTGGAAAAGGCCGCCAAGAGCATGAGCAGCCAGCCCAGGTGGTAGGGCCACAGGCTGTAATCGGTGGTGGCGTATCCGGTGGTGGTGGCAATCGAGACCACATTGAAGGCCGCCACCCGAAAGGTCTCCAGGAAGCTGGGATAAACCCCCTTGATCCAAAGCACCAGGGTAACCAGCAACACACCACTGCCCACCACCATCAAGAAATAGCGGGCCTCAGGGCAACGCTTGTAGGGCTCGATGGTCATGCGCCGAAAGGCCGAGAAGTGCATGGCAAAGTTAATCCCAGAGAGCAGCATGAAAACAATGGCCACCGCCTCGATGGTTGCGCTGTTGAAATGGCCCAGGCTGGCATCGTGGCTTGAGAGCCCCCCAATGCTGACCGTGGAGCCCGTGTGAATGAGGGCATCGAACCAGCTCATGCCCGCAAGCCAATAGGCGAAGAAACACAGCAGGGTGAGGAGCACGTAGATGCCCCAGAGGGCCTTCGCGGTCTCCGTGATTCGGGGGGTGAGCTTGTTGTCCTTGGTGGGCCCGGAGATCTCCGCCTTGTAGAGCTGCATACCACCCACGCCCAAGAGGGGCAGAATGGCCACCGCCAGAATGAGGATGCCCATGCCGCCGAGCCACTGCAGCATGCTGCGCCAAAAAAGAATTGAACGCGGCATGTCGTCTAAGCCCGTGAGCACCGTGGCCCCGGTGGTCGTCAGGCCAGAGATCGCCTCAAAGAAGGCGTGGGTATAGGAAATGGGCAGGTGCAGATAAAAGGGCAGGGACGCCACCGAGGCCAGCACCAGCCAGGTGGTGGCCACCAGCAGGAACCCATCCCGAGCTCGCAGGTCTCGGCTCCTCACACGAGTGAGCAAGAAGGTCGCGCCGCCAATCAACAGGGTGATCGCACCGGCAGCAACAAAGTCGAGTGCAGCCGCGTCGGGGCCGAGCAGCAAAAAGGATGCGGGCACAAAGAGCAGCAGGCCAAAGAACAAGACCAGCAGCGAGAGGATGTTGAGAACAACCCGAAAGCTGTTGACGCCAGGCGTGTGCAACGTGACCGCGCCTTTCTTAGAAAAAGCCTGCTGAGACCTGGAACAGCTTCTCGACCTTGGGAATGGTCTTGCGATTGGTCACAAACACAATGAGGTGGTCTTCGCCCTGGATTTCCAAGTCGTGGTGGGCCATGAGCACCTCGGTTGCATCGCCCTCACCACGCACCACGGCGCCAATCTGCGCACCCGCAGGCAGGTTCACCTCCTCGACCCGCCGACCCACCACCTTAGAGGTCTTGGCATCACCATGGGCCACCAGCTCGAGGGCCTCGGCTGCGCCGCGCCGCAGACTGTGCACAGCCGCCACATCACCACGGCGAATGTATTTGAGCAGTGCCCCCAGGGTGGCATGGGACGGGGTGAGCGCGATGTCGATCTGCCCACTTTCCATCAGCTCTGCATAGGCCCGCCGGTTGATCAGGGCCAGCACACGCCGTGCCCCCAGGCGCTTGGCCAGCAGGCACGACATGATGTTGTTCTCGTCATCGTTGGTGAGCGCGAGGAATAAGTCCACGCTGCCCACGTTCTCCTCATCGAGCAGGTCTTCGTCGGTGGCGTCACCGTGCAGCACCAGGGCCTTGCCATTCAAGTCTTGGGCGAGTTGCTCGCAGCGCTTGAGGTTGCCCTCAATGATCTTGGGCGTGATCTCGTGGCAGATGGCCTCGGCCAGGCGTCGACCGATATTGCCTCCGCCCACCATCATCACCCGCTTGACGGGACGGTCCATCTCACGAAGTTCTTGAGTGACCACCCGAATGTGCTCAGAGGCGGCCAGGAAAAAGACTTCGTCATCGGGCTCGATGAGGGTGTCACCATCGGGCAGGATGGCCTTGCCATCTCGAAAGATGGCCACTACACGGGAGTCGACCGAGGGCAGGTGCCGACGGATGTCTCGAATGGGATGCGAGACCAGGGGGCTGCCGGAGTGCGCCCGCACCGCCAACAGACTGACGCGGCCCTGGGCGAACTCCAGCACCTGCAATGCCTCCGGGATCTCAATCAACTTCAACAGGTAGTCGGTGACCGTGCCCTCCGGGCTGATGGCCACGTCTACCGCAAATCCCTCAAGGGAGAGGAGGTCGGGGTTGGAGATCCATTGGGCCGATCGCACACGGGCGATGCGACGTGGCACATTGAAGCGACGGTGGGCCAGCTGGCAGGCCACCAAATTCACCTCATCGCTGGCCGTGACCGCAATCAGAATGTCGGCGTCATCGATGCCTGCGGCCTCGAGCACCGATAGGCTGGTGGCCGATCCATAAATGGTCTTGAGGTCGAGTCGCTCTTGCAGGCTCGAAAGAATCTGGTGGTCGGTATCGACCACGGTGATGTCATTGCGCTCGGTCACGAGCATCTCCGCCAGGCCTGCACCAACACGGCCCGCGCCCAGAATGAGAATCTTCACGAAGCGACTTTTCTCAGGCCGTTCTTGCCGGGCTCCAGGCCCAACTGCCGAATCTTTCGATACAGGTGCGTGCGCTCCAGTCCAGAGCGCTCTGCGAGTCGGGTCATGCTGCCACCTTCACAGTCCAGTTGGTACTGCAGCAAGACCCGCTCAAAGGCCTCTCGGGCCTCGCGCAGAGGGCCATCCAGGTCGATGGCCAGAAGCGCCTCTCGGGCAGACTCCATGGGGTCTGGCGAGGCTTCGTTGGAAAATTCGTCGGGCTGAACCTCATTGGCCGCCAGGCTGGCCGCCTGAATGTGGGCCACAGCCGCCTTCCAGGCGCGCTGTGACTCGGCCTTGGCCAGCGCCGCAGACACGGCCTTGAGCAGCTTGGCCAGCGCAATCGGCTTTTCAAGAAAATCGAAGGCACCCATGCGGGTGGCCTCCACCGCCGTGTCGATGGTGGCATGGCCCGACATCATGATGACGGGCTGAGAGAGCAGTCCCTGGGCCGACCACTCCTTGAGCAGGGTGACCCCATCGGTGTCGGGCATCCAGATGTCGAGCAGGACGAGGTCAAAGGGAGACTGGGCTCGGGCCGCTCGGGCCTGTTCCGCATTCTCCGCCAAGGTGACGGTGTGCCCCTCGTCTTCCAAGACTTCCAGCAAGAGTTCGCGGATGCCGCGTTCGTCATCGACGATGAGTAAATCAGCCATGGGTTTGATTTTCTGCCTGAATGGCCGGGTCTGCAAATTGAAGTTGTGCTCGGGTGCCGATGGGCTCGTCATGCTCGTCACGTCGGGTCTCCAGGCTGATGGTGGCCCGGTTCTCCTCGGCTATTTTTTTCACGATCGCCAGGCCCAGCCCGCTGCCTTTTGGCTTGGTGGTGACATAGGGCTCAAAGAGCCGGCCGGCCAGCGCTGCGGGAATGCCGGGCCCGTTGTCATCCACGCGAATGACGGCCCGCGGTCCATCAGGCGTGTCCACCCAGCCCGTGTGAATCACCACCCTGGCATCAGGCGCGTCACCCACGGCATCCTGGGCGTTCTGAACCAGGTTGTGAAGGACCTGACGCATCTGGGCCTGGTCGGCCATGATGGTGGCCGGCGCGGGGTCTGGCTCACAAACCACCCGGGCATCGGCGGCATAGAGCGGCATGATCTCGCGCAGCAGCTGACCGAGGTGCAGGGGCGTGGGCCTTGCCATGGGCAGACGCGCATAGTCTCGGAACTCATCGACCATGGCCTTTAAGCCCGCCACCTGGGTCACGATGGTGTCGCATGACTTGTCGAGCACCTCCTTGTCCTCAGGCGAGAGTTTCTCCAGCAGCCGTCGCTGTAGCCGCTCTGCCGACAATTGAATGGGGGTCAGCGGATTCTTGATCTCGTGGGCCAGGCGACGGGCCATGTCAGACCAGGTCTTGGCCCGTTGGGCAGACATCAGATCACTGATGTCATCAAAGACCAAGACGAACTGATCTGATTGGTCTGGGTCTTGGCTGGGCAGTCGAGAGGTACTGGTGAGCAGGGTGACCAGCTGTCCATCGGACCGGGACACTTCCATCTGACGCTGGTCTTCGGCCGACTCGGCCAGCGCGGCCATGATGGTGTCTGCCTGAGACTTGAGCAGGGGCAGGGCTGAAAGCGATTCACCCATGCGTTCCGACAGGCCCGCACCCAGAATGCGAACCGCCCCGGGGTTGAACCGGACGAGCTGCCAGCGGCCATCAAAAACCAGCACCCCTGCCGACAAATGCGACAAGACCTGCTCCAAGAAGAAGGCTGCCGCCTCTCGGTCGCGTTGATTGGCCATGGCGAGGTCTCGGGCCTCTTGCAGCTGCCGGGTCATCTCATTGAAGGAACGAATGAGGTCGCCGAGCTCATGCTTGGCCGCGTCATCCCTCAGCTTGGGGTAGTCGCCCTCGGCCACCGCCTTGGTGGCACGCTCCAGAGCACGCAGTGGGCCAGCGAGCCAGGCGCTCAGGAGTGCGGCGGCCAGTAATGCGGCGAAGATGGCGAGCAGGAGGGTGAGCGTGAGGGTCACGCCATAAATGCGGCTGATGCCCTCCTTGCCAAGCGCGAGCTGTCGGTAGTCGCTGTAGCCCTTGTTCAGGGCGTCGATGTTGCGGGCCAGCGGCTCGGGCACGGGCTCGAGCCATTGCACAAAACGAATCTGGTCTGCCCCCAGGGTGGCCGGCACCGACATGGCCAGGGCACGAACCTGCAGGCCCCAAGGCGGGCCCTCCGGCCGTGGCTCGATGATCACGAACTGGCGGGCTGCACGGGCGCGGTTGAGTGCCTCGGCCGAGGGCATGTCCGGCACCAGCCGAAACAACGAGGCACTCCGAATGGCCAGCACCCGACCTTTCGCATTGAGCACGAGCACTTCAAGCCCATCGCGGCCGTCGGTGAGGGTCTCGACCGCCTCGCTCAACGCATCGTCGGGCTGAGCCTCCAATGCCAAGGCCAGGCGTCTGGCCTGTGTCATGGCCTCGACCTGAATGGCCTCTAGCGTGGCCCGGCCCAGTGCGGCCCCAGACTCCAGGCCGCCATCCACACTCTGTGAGAACCAGCTGTCGATGGTCTTGGCCAGGAACTGAGACGAGACCACCGCCACCAGGCCCACCGGCACAATGCCCATGGGCGCAAAGGCCAGCGCAAGCCTAATCATGAGCCTCGAACCAAAAACCCTCTGCCGATGTCGTCGCCAGGTTCGGGCCAGCACCAAGACAACCAGGGTGGCCATCGCCGCGGACAACACCAGGTTCATGCCCACAAGCCATGCATACCAGTCATCCAGCCGGCTCTCCTGGCCAGAGGCCATGGCCAGCAAGGCCAAGAAGACCGCTGCCGACAGAACCACCACCAGCAAGCCCAACCGAAGGGCCAGGCTCATGAGCAGGCCACTCTCATCAACGAGCCACCGTCATGGACGGGCCACCTTCACACGCCCAGATGACAAGACCCAGTCCTCGCTGGCAATGGCCGTGACTTGAAGGGCCTTGGGCAGGGCGCTGGGATCGAGCTGCAGCCGCAGCCGACCCTCGAGGCCCTCTGGCCATTGATGCGGCTGAAGCACCCGCCACCCGCGTACCGCCAGGCAGGCCTTCAATGCCTCGGTGAGGTCGGAGAAGGCCTGTGGCTTGGCCCCGTCCACACTCACTCGAAACTGCCGAGAGACCGGATGAAAGGTGAGGCTGGCCTGCCGGGTGACGCGAAGCTGCTCATCGTCCCACCACCACCAACGGGGTCGCACCAGGCTGAACTCCGACAGGAAGGAAAGTGTGACCCCCCGCTCGATGGCCTGAACCAAGACCGGGCTCAGCGAGACGCTGACCTGGCCACTCAGCACAATGGCGCTCGACTCTTCGTCGATCTGCGCCCGAACATCGGCCACCGAGAGGTTTGCGCCCGGAGGAGGCCCTGGGGGCTCCGTGGCCCAGGCCGCAGGCTGCACAGCGTGAAGAACCAGCAGCCCATGCATGACCACAAGGGCCACCGGCAACCTCAGTCGGCTAGGCCAGCTTCTCAAAGCACGCATGGAAAAAGCCATCATGGCCCACCACCATGCCGGCCGCTGTGGTCTCGGCACTTGGAAACACATGACCTGGCGACGGACATCGCCGGGCCTGTGGCCATCGCGCCTGAAAGGCCGTTGCCTGGTCCTCGCCTTCGGCGCGAAAAACAGAACATGTGATCAGCCAACAATGGCCCCCCGGTTTGAGCAGTTGCCAAAGCTTATCGAGAATCGTCGCCTGCCGCGCCACCAAGGCCGCCAGCGCCGTCTCCGATTGTCGCCAAGGAATCTCTGGATGATGCCGCACCACGCCGGAGGCCGAACAAGGGGCATCGAGCACCACACCATCGAATTGCGCCGGCAGCCCCGGGATCGAACCGGGCTGTGTCCAATCCCAGAGCCGGGTCTCAATGGCGCCTTGGAGGTGGTCGGCCAGGCGGATGCGTTCGGTCTCTAGCCTGGCCATTCGGGCCGACGACTGGTCCACGGCCCAGATTGTGCGGTGCGACTGCTCGGCCATGAGGAAGGTCTTCCCCCCGGGGGCCGCACATGCATCCAGCCAGACCTCGCTCGCAGACGACGAAGCGTCTGTCGGACCCAGATGCCGGGCCAGCGTCTGCGCGGCTGCATCCTGCACACGAAACAATCCTTGGTCAAAGCCAGGAATCTGTTGAACGGGTCGCGGAGGATGCGCCCAAACACAGGCCGCATCCTCCGGATGCACATGCACCTGCAGGCCCGCTGCCCGCATGCGCGCCTGGGTGTCCTGCTGCTGCACCTTGGTCCCCATGAGCCGCAGGCACAGTGGCGGTCGCGCTTGGCTTGCTCGCAAAATGGCATGGGCCTGTGGCAGACCCCAGTCGGCGACCAGCCGGTCGTGCCACCACAGTGGCACATTGAACTGCGCCATGGGCTCGGAGAGGTCGGCCTGGGCCGCATCGGGGTCGGCCAACACCCGGCGCAGCAATCCGTTGACAAACCGGGCCGCCGGCTCTCGGCCCAACTCACGGGCAGCGCGCACAGACTGGTCCACCACGACGGCTGGGTCCCGGTACTGACGCTGCAAGCATGAGATGGCCACGGCCAGTAGGGCCACCAGCCTGCGATCGGGGGGGCGTTTGACCAGGCGCGCCAGACGAACCTGGGTCAGGCCCCAGGCGCGCCAGGCGGCATAGCGAAGGTCTTCAACTGCGGGAGAGAGGTGGGGGGCCAACACCCCCAGACGGGCTTGGTCCGACAGGCCCACCACCATGGCCTCGCCCGCCTGCAGCATCTGCCGCCACAGGGGCGGCGATCGGGTAGAAGACTTTTCGGCTGCCTCAGGCACGCAGCCCGCCCGCCATCTGCTGCAGGCGGGCGATGCGCTCCTCGGTGGCCGGATGCGTGGCAAACAAGCCCGCAAGCCCACCACCCGACAGTGGGTTGAGGATCATCATCTGGGCCGTCTCCGGATGGGCCTGGGCCGCGGCAAACGGGATGCCCCGAGCCATGTGATCGATCTTAGACAAGGCGCTGGCCAAGGCCATGGGGTCGCCCGAGAGCTCGGCACCACCGCGATCGGCCTCAAACTCTCGGGCACGTGAGATGGCCATTTGGATCAGGCTCGCGGCAAGGGGGGCAAGAATCATGACCAGGATGGACACCACTGGGTTCACCGGCCGGCCTTCGCTGTCTCGACCGCCGAAGAAAACAGCGAAGTTCGCCAGGGCGGAGATGGCGCCCGCCATGGTGGCCGAAATGGTGGAGATCAGGATGTCTCGGTGGGCCACATGGGCCAACTCGTGGGCCATCACCCCGCGGGCCTCGCGTGCGTTGAGCAGGCGCAGCAGCCCTGTGGTGGCCGCCACGGCTGCATTCTCCGGATTACGGCCTGTCGCGAAAGCGTTGGGCGCATCTTCTTGAATGATGTACACCTTCGGCATGGGCATGCCAGCCTTTTGAACCAACTCAGCGACCATGTTGTAGAACTCGGGCGCTGTGGTGGCATCGACCTCTTTGGCGTTGTACATCTTCAAGACAAGCTTGTCGGAGAACCAGTAGGCACCCACATTCATGAGAAGCGCGAAGCCCAAGGCGATCAGCATGCCCGAGCGCCCTCCGAGGGCACCACCCACCACTCCAAACAGCGCCACGATTGCCGCCATGAGCATGGCTGTCTTCATCCAGTTAAACATGTCCCGTTCCTTTCAAGAGACCACCGCCAACATCGCACCAACAGCCCAGCCCGCGCCCTTGGAAAACTCGGGCGCCAGCAGGCGCTTGCCTCCCGGGCGCTGAAACCAGCCCAGCCCCACGACACCCGTTCCACAGGCCACCGACAAAAAAGGTTGGGTCGGTGTGGGCAACTTCAAGATGGTGCCTGGCGCCGCCCACTGACCATGGCGTTCCACCACCAGCGCCGCGCCGCATTTTAAGGTCACCCCTTGCCACGACAGGGTGGCCCCTGGGCTCGGATCGAGGGAACGAATCTGACAGGCCACCCGCTCGGCAGGTTCCGCCAGCTGGGCCGGCCGATCCTGGGCAGTGATCTTGGGCGCATAGCAGCTGCCCTCGTCTGACTGAGGACTTGGCGACCCGGCTAAGAAGGGGCGCATGCGAAACCATTCAAACAAGGCCTCCGTGCCCAAGCTGGCCAGCCGGTCATGAAGGGTGGCCACCGTGTCGTTGGGCGCAATCGAGAGCCGATGAGTCGACCAGATCGGCCCGGTGTCGAGCCCCGCCTCCATCTGCATGACACAAATTCCAGTGTCCGCATCGCCTGCGGCCAGTGCCCGTTGAATGGGGGCGGCACCCCGCCAGCGGGGCAGCAATGACGCATGCAGATTGATGCAACCCCACTTGGGGAGGTCCAACACGGGCTGGGGCAGCAATAGGCCATAAGCCACCACCACGAGCACATCGAGCTGGGCTGCAGCCAAGGCTGCACAGGCGTCGTCTGCCCCAGGCTGTCCAGCGCGAAGGCTCTGCGGCGTGTGGACTGGGAGCCCCGCAGATGCCGCCAGCTGCTTGACCGCACAGGCCTGCATCGCCAAACCACGGCCCGCCGGGCGGTCTGGCTGGGTGAACACACAAACCAGCTCAATGCCCAAACTGGCCTGCTGCGCCAACAATGACTTGAGCTGCTCGGCAGCAAAGCCGGGCGAGCCCGCAAAGCCCACCCTCAACACATCAGAGGCGAGAGGCCTGCTCAACGGGGTCTGCTTGGTGGCGCTGTGCCTTCAAAAGCTTGGTCTGGATACGGGACTGTTTGAGTCGCGACAGGTAATCCACAAATACACGGCCCTCGAGGTGGTCCATCTCGTGCTGGATGCAGACCGACAGGAGGCCGTCGGCATCGAACTCAGTGACCTCACCCGCCAGGTTCAGGCAACGAACGCGGATGCGATCGGGCCGCTCCACTTCGTCGTAAATGCCAGGCACAGACAAGCAGCCCTCTTGATATACCTTGGCCTCGTCGCTCTGTGACACGAATTCGGGATTGATCAAGACGCGAAGGTCGGAGCGATCTTCGGTCACGTCCACCACGATCACCCGTTCATGAACGTTCACTTGCGTGGCTGCAAGACCAATGCCAGGCGCTGCATACATGGTCTCGGCCATGTCTGCCGCCAGTTGCCGAATGCGGTCGTCCACCTGGGCCACGGGCTTGGCCACCGTCCGAAGCCGCGGGTCTGGGAAATGAAGAATGTTGAGCAAAGCCATCCGTATGGTCGAATCAAAAAGGTTGGTCGCCCCATAGTCTAGATCGTCCTGCCTTCTGAGTCGATGCGACATGACAGACACCAGCCCCCTCGAGCACCTCCTCAACGAACATGCCATCCGCCGGCTCGCTGACATCAGCCCGGCACTACAGGGCCTATTCCATCTGGGCCAACTGGATGCCTTGTCCCAATCCGGCCTGGCCATTGTCGGCAGTCGTCGGGCCAGCCCACAGGGCATGGCCGATGCCCATCACTTTGGTGCCATCGCAGCCGCCACGGGGCTGCCGGTCATCAGTGGCCTGGCCACCGGCATCGATGCCGCAGCCCACCGTGGGGCCCTCTCCGTGGGTGGCACCACCATCGCCGTGCTGGCCCACGGCCTAGACCAGACCTACCCCAGTCGTCACCGCCTACTCGCCGAGGAAATCCTCGACAAAGGTGGCCTTTTGCTGAGCGAGTATCCCGACGGCACACCGCCGCGGCCCTACCAATTCCCATTGCGCAACCGAATCATTGCGGGGCTTTCTCGAGGCATCTGTCTCATCGAGGCGGCCCAAGGCAGTGGCTCATTGATCACGGCCTTGTATGGGCTACAGATGGGTGTGGATGTGGCGGTGGTGCCTGGCAGCATTCACGACCCATTGGTGTCCGGCGGCTTAGGACTCATTCGCCAGGGCGCTGCCCTGGTAAGAAACCCGCAAGAGTGGCTGGCCGACCTGGGCATCGTCTGCCCCTCGGGGCAGGCCAAAGCTTCGAACCTTGCAACGCCCGCGGCAGCAGCCTCCCTCTGGAGCAGCACCGAGGACGATCGCGCCACGGCACTGTGGCAATTTTTGAAGGCATCCCCGCAGAGCATGGAGGAGCTGTGCGCGGCATCGGGCCGGTCAGCAGCCGATGCCCAGGCGGGCCTGCTCATCCTGGAGCTGCAAGGCCGTGCCTTTCGAACCCCGTCGGGCCAATGGCAACGATTCTCAGGACCTGGCGTATTCTAAAAAAGAGTCCGTCACCTTTGTGAGTCCACACCTTGTCCAAGACCCTTGTCATTGCAGAAAAGCCCTCGGTTGCCGCCGACCTCGCCCGCGCCTTGGGAGGCTTCGAAAAAAATGATGATGTGTTTGAACGCGATGACATGGTGATCGCGTCGGCCGTGGGACACCTCCTGGAGATCGTGGCCCCAGAACAGTACGACGTAAAACGCGGCAAGTGGAGCTTTGCCCACCTGCCTGTCATTCCCCCGCATTTCGACCTACAGCCCCTGCCCAAGTCGGAGCAAAAGCTCAAGACCCTGGCAAGGCTCATCAAGCGAAAGGATGTCTCCGTGCTTGTGAATGCCTGTGATGCGGGACGAGAAGGCGAGCTTATTTTTCGCTACATCGTTCAGCACACCAAGGCCAAGCAGCCCATCTCCCGACTGTGGCTTCAATCGATGACGCCGGCCTCCATTCGCACAGCCTTTGAATCCTTGCGCGCCGACACCGACCTTATGCCCTTGGCCGATGCGGCTCGCTGTCGGTCCGAGGCCGATTGGCTCGTGGGCATCAATGGCACGCGCGCCATGACCGCCTTCAACAGCAAGGAAGGGGGCTTCTTCCTGACCACGGTCGGACGGGTGCAGACACCCACCCTTGCCGTGGTGGTGGAGCGGGAAGAATTGATTCGTCGTTTTCAGGCGAAGTCCTACTGGGAGGTCGAGGCTGAGTTCGCTGTGGCCGCGGGCGCTTACACGGGCAAGTGGTTCAACCCAGACTTTCAGAAGCAAGACCAGGAGCCCGACGCGCGGGCCGACCGACTTTGGAACGAAGCCGACGCAGCAGGCATTGTGGCGGCCTGCAAAGGAAAAACTGGCAGCGTGTCTGAAGAGAGCAAGCCCAGCACCCAGGCACCCCCGGCACTTTTTGACCTCACCAGTCTTCAACGTGAGGCCAACGCCCGCTTTGGGTTTTCAGCCAAGAACACCCTGGGTCTGGCCCAGGCGCTTTACGAGAAGCACAAGGTGCTCACCTACCCGAGAACCGACTCTAAGGCCCTTCCAGAGGATTACCTCGGCGTCGTGCAGCAGACCATGGAGGCCTTGTCGGACTACAGCCCTACGGCCCAGGCCGCCAAGACCATCATCAAACAAAAGTGGGTGCGCCCGAACAAACGCATTTTCGACAACAGCAAGGTCTCAGACCACTTTGCCATTGTTCCCACAGGCCAGTTGCCAAAATCGCTCTCAGAACCAGAGCAAAAGATCTTTGAGCTCGTATGTCGTCGCTTCCTGGCCATCTTTTTCCCCTCAGCCGAATACCTCAACACCACCCGCATCACGAAAATCGACCGCCATGCCTTCAAGACCGAGGGCAAGGTCTTGGTGTCTCCCGGTTGGCTCACGGTCTATGGCAAGGAGATCAGCGAAGATGACGGTCAGCTGGTGGCCATTGCGGCCGGGGACACCCCGAAGACCCAGGCCATCGATCTCAAGGCCCTTCAGACCAAGCCACCTGCTCGCTACACCGAGGCCACGCTGCTCTCGGCCATGGAGGGTGCTGGAAAGCTTGTGGAGGACGACGATCTCCGCGAGGCCTTGGCCGGAAAAGGCCTCGGTACCCCCGCCACCCGAGCCGCCATCATCGAAGGGCTCTTGTCTGAGAAGTACCTGATTCGCGAGGCTCGTGAACTTTTGCCCACGGCCAAGGCTTTCCAACTCATGACCCTGCTACGGGGCCTCGACATTCAGGCCCTCTCCAAGCCCGCCTTGACTGGGGAATGGGAGTTCAAACTTCGGCAAATCGAAGAAGGCCAGCTGTCTCGAGAGGCCTTCATGCAGGACATCGCTGCCCTCACAGGCCATATGGTGGAGCAGGCCAAGAACCACACCAGCACCACCATCCCAGGGGACTACGCCACACTTCAAACGCCTTGCCCAAACTGTGGCGGTGTGATCAAAGAGAACTACCGCCGTTATGCCTGTGGCCAGTGTGAGTTTTCCATGACCAAGATTCCCGGGGGAAGAACTTTCGAGCTTTATGAGGTGGAGCAGCTCATACAAGAAAAACACCTCGGACCATTGGATGGTTTTCGCAGCAAAATCGGCCGACCATTTGCCGCCAGCCTCAAGCTCACCGACGAGCACAAGTTGGAATTCGACTTCGGCCCGTCGCTCGACGATGAACTTGCAGAAGTCGTCGACTTCAGCGGACAGCCCAGTCTGGGGCCCTGCCCCAAGTGCGCAAGCCCGGTGTATGCCTTTGGCAGTTCTTATGTGTGCAGCAAGGCGGCCGGGCCCGACAAGAGCTGTGACTTCAAATCTGGGGTCATGATCCTTCAGCAGACCGTGGCCGCTGAGCAAATGGAAAAGCTGCTTCGAGATGGACGCACAGACCTGCTCGATGGCTTTGTCTCATCTCGCACCAAACGACGCTTTAAGGCCTATCTGGTGAAGACGCCAGAAGGAAAGGTGGGCTTTGAATTTGAGGCGCGCGCGCCCGCCAAGGCCGGTGCAAAGCCCAAGCGGGCAAAGAAAACCGCCTAGGACGGTGGAAGATTCGTGACACCCGACCGAACATGACCGGTCGGTCCCGCAAGCGCAGCCGACTCACAGTGTCGGGTCTGATCATCGAAGAAGAAGTCCGGCTCGAACTCCCTTAAAAACTTTCCTTTGTCGAGGCCACCCAAGAAGAAGGCTTCATCAATGTCGACCTGCCAGTTCATCAGGGTGCGAATGGCGCGCTCATGGGCGGGGGCTGATCGTGCAGTCACCAAGGCCGTGCGCAATCGCATGGGGCGTTCACCGGATGCTTTACGAAGGTGAACCAATGCATCGAGCAGCGGTTTAAAAGGCCCGGGCGGCAACGGCGCCTGGGCATGCTGTGTTTCGTGGGCCACAAAGGCGTGAAGCCCCTCTGACTGATACACCCGCTCTGCTTCGTCAGAAAACAGCACGGCATCCCCGTCGAAGGCAATTCGCACTTCATCAGGATGCGCAGTTCCAGCGCGAGCCGAGTGGGGATAAACATGCGCAGCAGGAAAGCCAGCCTGAAGGGCCTGTTCTACATCTTGCGCGTTGGCGGATAAAAACAGGTGGGCGGCCAAAGGCTTGAGATACCGATAGGGTGCGGTTCCTCGAGTGAACACTCCCCGTTGAAGTGGGAGGCCATGGGCCTTGGCCGAGTGGTACACCCGCAGACCAGAGACTGGGTCGTTGCGGGACAACACCACCACCTCTACGCGCGCCTCTTCGGCCGTGTTAAATGCCATGAGCTTTTGTACCAGCCCAAAGGCCACACCAGGAACCGCCGGAGTGTTGAGCCGATCCCACTGCAGCTGCATATAGGCTCGGTCATCCCCCTCCTCAAAGACGCGGTTTTCCTCCTCGAAATCAAACAAGGCTCGAGAAGAAATGGCCACCACCAGTTGATTGGATGCGGCCTCGGTCATGGGGTTTTAGACGTCTAAGTTGGCCACACGCAAGGCATTGGATTCAATGAACAGCCGGCGAGGCTCTACTTCCTCGCCCATGAGTGTGGTGAAAATTGCGTCCGCAGCAATGGCATCTTCAATCTTCACTTGAAGAAGGGTGCGTGTCTCACTGTTCATGGTGGTTTCCCACAACTGCTCGGGATTCATCTCGCCAAGACCTTTGTATCGCTGCTTGGAGAGGCCGCGCTCAGCTTCTTTCATGAGCCAGTCCATGGCCTCTGAGAAAGACGCCACCTCGTGCTGCTTGGCCTGTTCACCCGTGCCGCGCTGCACCCTGGTGCCGGCTGGGGTGGCGGAAGACAATCGCTGACTCGCCAGCGCGATGATGCGGTGGTCTTCGCCATGAACAAAGTCGTGGTCGATTACACAATGCTTCAGATTGCCGTGATGATGCCGCTCTACGCGAATTGACCAAGTCTCTTGCGCGTTATTGAACTCAGCAAAAATCTTTGGCGTCACTGCGCCAGCGGGCAGATGCTTGGCGAGCCAATCGGTGAGTTGCTGGCTGGTCGACATGGCGGCTTCATTGGATGATAAATCGAGTGTTACACCATGCAATACAGCTGTCAGTACGGTTTCATCCAAGATTCGAGACAGGCGGTCCACAACACTTCGGGCCTTCAGGTAAAGGGCTGCCAACTCGGCCAGGCTTCCTTCGGCAGGAGCAGTGCCTTCTGGCAAAAGTAGACTCGCATCGCGTAGCGCAAGCGTCATCATGGTGGCCTGCATGGCCTCATCGTCTTTGATGTAGCGCTCTTCTTTGCCCACCTTGATTTTGTACAACGGTGGTTGCGCAATATAAATATGACCTCGCTCGACCAGTTCTGGCATTTGCCGATAAAAGAACGTGAGCAATAAGGTACGAATGTGGCTGCCGTCAACATCCGCATCGGTCATGATGATGATGCGGTGATAGCGCAGCTTGTTGGGGTCGTACTCTTCCTTCCCAATGCCGGTGCCCAAGGTTTGAATGAGCGTCACGATTTCTTGAGAAGCAATGAGCTTGTCGAATCGAGCTTTTTCGACATTTAAGATTTTGCCCTTGAGTGGCAAGATGGCCTGGTATTTACGGTCGCGGCCTTGTTTGGCGGAGCCGCCAGCGGAGTCCCCCTCCACCAAATAGAGTTCAGCCTTGGCTGGGTCACGTTCTTGACAATCGGCCAATTTTCCAGACAAACCGAAAGAGTCCAGCACGCCTTTGCGTCGGGTCATATCCCGTGCTTTACGCGCGGCCTCACGAGCCCGAGCTGCATCAACAATCTTTCCACAGATGGCTTTTGCATCCGTGGGGTTCTCCAATAAAAAGGTTTCTAACATCTTTCCAACGAGATCCTCGACCGGTTGACGAACCTCACTGGACACCAACTTTTCTTTGGTCTGTGATGAAAATTTTGGCTCTGGCACCTTTACAGACAGTACACAGGTCAGCCCTTCACGCATGTCATCACCAGTGGTTTCCACCTTGGCCTTTTTGGCCAGATCTTCATCCTGGATGTATTTATTAATCACCCGTGTCATGGCCGCGCGCAGCCCTGTGAGGTGCGTACCGCCATCGCGCTGAGGAATGTTGTTGGTAAAGCACAGAACCTGCTCGTTGTAAGAATCATTCCATTGCATGGCCACTTCAACAGACACACCTTCCTTGGCGCCCGTGGCATGGAACACGTGCGGATGCAACGTGGTTTTGGTTTTGTTGATGTAGCTTACAAAGCCGGAAACACCACCGGAGAATGCAAAATTTTCTTCTTTGCCTTCTCGTTGATCAACGAGTCGAATCTTGATTCCATTATTCAGAAAACTCAGTTCTCGAAGGCGCTTGGCCAGAATGTCGAAATGAAACTCCACCTTTCCAAAGGTTTCCTCACTGGCCAGAAAATGAACTTCGGTTCCCCGGCGATCGGTCGTGCCTTGAACCGACAATGGCGCCACGCGTTCGCCGCGTCGAAATTCCATCGTGTGTAGTTGTCCGTTGCGACGAATTGATAGCCTTAACCAATCAGACAATGCATTCACAACGGACACACCAACACCGTGAAGGCCCCCTGAAACCTTGTAGCTGTTCTGATCGAACTTTCCACCAGCATGAAGTTCGGTCATGACAATCTCTGCTGCCGAACGCTTTAATTCATCGTCTTCATGAATGTCTGTTGGAATGCCTCGGCCGTTGTCCGTGACAGAAATGGAATTGTCCGTATGAATCGTGACAACGATGTCGTCACAATGACCAGCCAATGCTTCGTCAATGGCGTTGTCAACCACTTCAAAAACCATGTGATGCAAACCGGTTCCGTCATGGGTGTCTCCGATGTACATACCGGGCCGTTTGCGAACAGCTTCCAGGCCTTTGAGCATCTTGATCGAAGATGCGCCGTATTCCTTGTTTTGGTCGATTTCTGACATCTTTTTCTACTTTCTTAGATTCGCATCGGCATGACCACATAACGGAAAGATTCATCCGTTGGTGTGGTGATCAGTGCACTGGCATTGGTGTCTTGCAAGGACAAAGTGACTTTCTCTTCTTTGAGAACAGACAAGACATCGAGCAGGTACTGGACATTGAAACCAATCTCTAGAAGCTCACCCTCATATTCAATATCCAGTTCCTCTACGGCTTCCTCCTGTTCTGCATTGGTGGCCGTTAAACGCAGGGTGTGATCCTGCAAAGACAATCGCACTCCTTTGAATTTGTCTGTAGTGAGAATGGCCACACGAGAGAGGGATTGTAAAAACTGTTCTCTCGAGAGAGGGATGTGCTTGGTATGCCCTTTTGGTATGACACGGTCGTAATCTGGAAACTTTCCTTCAATGAGCTTGGACAATATTTCGATTTGACCAAACTTGAACAACACCTGATTGCTCGTGAGAGAAATTTCAACGGAATCTACCGAGTCATTCAGAATCTTTTGGAGCTCGGTAATGACTTTCCTTGGAATAATGACCTCAATGGATCCCGCCTGATCAATCTTTACGGCTTGATACGACAATCGATGGCCATCCGTTGCAACGGTTTTTAAGGCTTCTGGAGAGAGCACCAGTAGCATGCCATTGAGGTAATACCGAATGTCTTGTTGAGCCATGGCAAACTGCACCAGGTGCAAACAACGCTTGAAATCTTGCTGTGAGAGTACGGTTTGTGCGGTGTACTGCGGTGCTGGTGTTACCGTTGGAAATTCTTCTGCTCCCAAGGTTTGAAGACTGAATTTCGATTTTCCTTGGGCAATCGATAGTTTTTGATTTGCAAAAGAAATGGTGACCTCATGATCGACATGAAGCGCCCGAAGAATATCGAGTAGCTTCTTGGCCGATACGGTGATGGCAAAGTTGTCAGGCCCATGACCGATCTCACCAAAGGTTGTGATCTGCATCTCAATGTCTGTGGCCACAAAAGCAACGGTCGTACCCGATTTGCGAATTAAAACGTTGGACAAAATTGGGAGCGTATGTCGACGTTCGACAATGCCAGTGACCATTTGTAAGGGTCTGAGCAGTGCGTCTCTTTGGGCTTTGATGAGGATCATATTTTTAAGAGTAGTCGTAGTAGTAGGTGGGTCGAGTGTGCGGGGATAAGTCTTCTAGAGCCTTGAAGTTCAATGAGAAATTGTTTTTTCTGGTGTTGGTTAAAGGGTCTCGCGGCGATAGAAGAGTTGGGATAACTCGTGTCCGAGAGCCCAGTTATTCATGTTGTTCACAAGTTGATCACAGGTTCTTGTGGGTGTTTTGCACAAGATTTGAACAGGGTTATGAACAGACTTATCCACGGATGTGTTGTTCCAAGATGTGGATGGCCCGATTCAAATCCGTGTTGTGTTGTCGTTGTTCAGAGATCTTACGAACTGCATGAAGCACAGTGGTGTGGTCGCGCCCACCAAAAGAATCACCAATGTCTGGAAGGCTTTTCTGTGTGAGTTCTTTGGCTAGGTACATTGCCACTTGTCTGGGGTGCGCAATGTTGGCTGGCCGACGTTTCGAATACATGTCAGCCACTTTAATTTTGTAATAGTCCGCCACGACCTTCTGAATGTTTTCAATGGAGACCGAGGTTTTTTGAATGGAAAGGAGATCTCGTAAGGCCTCTTTGACCACCTCTAGGGACGGCAACACCTGATGGAAATGGCAATAGGCAATGACTTTCCTCAGCGCACCTTCGAGTTCTCGTACATTCGATTTGAGCTGACGAGCAATGAAAAATGCTTCGTCCTCCGACAAGGCTAAATTCTCCTGCTCAGCCTTTTTCAACAAGATGGCAACGCGCATCTCCAGTTCGGGTGGTTCGATGGCAACCGTCAGGCCAGACCCAAATCGACTGATCAAACGGGTATCGATGCCATTGAGTTCGGATGGATAAGTGTCGCTGGTGATGATGATTTGTTTCTTTGCGGCTACCAAGGCTTCAAACGTGTAGAAAAACTCTTCCTGGGTTCTGGTTTTGCCAGCAAAAAACTGAATGTCGTCAATGAGAAGCAGGTCTAGAGAGTGGTAATAGAGTTTGATGTCATCGAATGATTTGCGTTGATAGGCTCGGACCACATCGCTGACATAGGCCTCTGCATGGATGTAACGAATGCGTGTCTGTGGGTTGCGTTTGAACATCTGATTTCCAACCGCATGGATCAAATGGCTCTTTCCTAGGCCAACCCCACCGTATAAGAACAGTGGGTTGTATCCGGAACCAGGGTTTTCAGACACTTGCAGGGCGGCAGCCCGTGCCAACTGGTTTGCTTTTCCTGGAACGAAATTGTCAAAAGTCCAGTCATGGTTCAACCGAGCGAAATCTTTGGCAGGGGGCTGAGTGGTGGTTGATGGGTCTGTTGGAGGGGCATTTGGCATACCAGCGTCAGACATTCCTGTTTTGGCTGTGTCTTCGACTAAGGAAATGTCGATCTGAACAACGTGACCAAGGTGGGTCTGCCACCACAGTCGCATGGGTTCTATCAGGTGCTCACGGGCCCAGTCTTGTTTGAATCGGTTGGGAGCTCCCAACGACAATCTGGCCGGTTGTTCAGAGGTGTCCAACGACAGGGGCACCAGAGGCACCACCCAGGTCTTGTACTGCTGGTCTGGAAGAAGTCTGGAGAAGTGGGTGAGGCAGGCCTGCCAGTCGTGTTGAAGCATGGCCGTATTCTACCCGAGGTGGGTAGTTATCCACAGGGCGTTTGGGCAGCAATTTTTGCGGAAAACCCTCTTGACAGGCTACACTCGAAGGTTCACCGATAGGAGTTGCTTCAAATGAAACGCACATACCAGCCTTCCGTGGTTCGCCGCAAAAGAACCCATGGCTTCTTGGTTCGCATGAAAACCCGTGGCGGCCGTGCCGTGATTCGTGCTCGTCGTGCCAAGGGCCGCAAACGCCTGGCTGTCTAAGCTTTTCGAGGCTGGCCGATTTGGCACTCGAAAGCCTTCGGTCATCGGCTGAATTCGGTGCGTTGCTGTCGACACGCCCCGTCGCGGTGTCTGGGTCTTACGCCTTGCATAGCAGTGCCGCCTCGGTGCTTCGACTCGGCCTTATCGTGCCCAAAAAGTGCATCCGCTCTGCTGTGGCTCGAAACAAGGTGAAGCGCTGGTCTCGCGTCCTGTTGCGCCAACACGGTCTAGAGCCCCAGTCGGTCTTGCTTCGCGTGCGGCACAAGGTCGCAATGGGCACGCCGCAAGAGCGTCATCAACAATGGCTGTTGCTGAGCAGTCTCTTCCAGCGAGGCCTCCAAAACACCAGGTCTTCAGCCCAGGTGTCGTCATGTTGATACGGGCTGTACGAGCAGCCATCTGGTGCTATCAAATAGGGCTTAGACCCATCCTAGGGCCTCGGTGTCGTTTCGAACCGAGCTGTTCTAACTATGCAATGGAAGCCTTCCAAGAACACGGCCTCTGGGCGGGAGGGCGCCTGACCTGCCAACGCCTATGTCGGTGCCACCCATGGGGCGGATCCGGCTGGGATCCCGTTCCCACTCCACCCACATCTCCATCTTCGAATCAGTAAGGGCATCATGGATACGCGTCGCACAATTTTATTGATGGTCTTTGTTGGATCTCTATTTCTGCTGTGGGATGCATGGACACGACAATCCCTGACACAGAACGTCGCAGCTCCTGCGGGGGCGGTGGCCACGGGAAGCGATGCATCAGCACCTGCTGTGGGAACCGGTGTGGGCCCAGTTGCGGCTCAACCAACTCCGGGTGTGGCCAGCGCAAGCGTTCCGGCAGCAACGCTGCCCACGCCCAGTCTGACAGCACCGCCGCCTGCAGCGGCAGCGCCAGTGTTGCCCGAGGCTGCCAAGGGCCAGGTCATTGTTTTGCAAAACA
>JBEARM010000014.1:0-22077 GCA_041163175.1 Pseudomonadota bacterium
CTGGGCCTCTACATCCTCTTTGTGTTCGTGAATGCGCTGACGGCCTGGCTCACCCTGGCCACCTTTGTGGGCTACGCCATCATCTACACGCTCATTCTCAAGCCACTCACGCCGCAGAACATCGTGATTGGTGGCGCCTCGGGCGCCATGCCACCCGTGCTCGGCTGGGCCGCAGTCACAGGTGAGACACCGCCAGAGGCATGGATTCTCTTTCTCATCATCTTTGTCTGGACCCCGCCGCATTTCTGGGCGCTGGCCCTCTACCGCACCGATGACTACGCCCGTTCGGGCCTGCCCATGCTGCCCGTGACCCACGGCCCGAAGTACACGCGGTTGCACATCCTGCTCTACACGGTGTTGTTGTTGGCGGTGAGCCTTCTGCCCACGGCCATGGGCCTCTCTGGCTGGCTCTACCTGGTGGCAGCCATTGCACTCGGCCTGCGCTTTCTGGCCCTGGCCTGGCAGCTCTATCAGGCCTACAGCGAGGCCCTGGCCCGCAAGACCTTCAAGTACTCCATTGCTTACTTGGCCTGGCTCTTTGGAGCCCTCTTGGCCGACCACTACTTGGTGCTGCCCTGATCCTGTAGTTTTTTGGTGAGCCAGGCCTCGACCGACGGGAACACAAACTTGCTCACGTCACCACCCAGGGTGGCGATCTCTCGAACGATGGAGCCAGAGATGAACTGGTACTGGTCTGAGGGCGTGAGGAACATGGTCTCCACGTCTGGCATGAGGTATCGGTTCATGCCGGCCATCTGAAACTCATACTCAAAATCGGACACGGCCCTCAACCCGCGAATGATCACGTTGGCATCGAGCTCACGAACAAAGTCCTTCAGTAGGCCTTCAAACGGGCGCACTTCGACATTCGGGTAATGGCTCAGAATTTCTTGGGCAATCTCACAGCGCTCGCTCAGGGTAAAGAACGGGTGCTTGGAGCGGCTGTCGGCCACGCCCACCACCAGGCGGTCGAAGAGCTTTGCACCGCGGCGCACCAAATCCTCGTGGCCACGGGTGAAGGGATCGAAGGTCCCTGGGTAGACGGCTGTCTGCATCGCACAAGGATAACCCTTATGCGATGCGCATTCAGGAAAACTTAAGTGAGTGCCTGCTTAAGCTTTTTCATGGCTGCAGCCTCGATCTGACGAACGCGCTCCGCAGAGATGCCGTGGGCACTGGCGAGTTCGTGCAGCGTCGCGGGCTTGTCGTCCTCGTCGTGGAGCCAGCGGGCCACCAGAATGTCGCGGCTGCGGTCGTCCAGGGTGGACAGTGCGGCTGCAACGCGGGCGCGCCCAATCGCCTCCTCCTGGGCCTCGGCCACGATCTCGGAGGGGTCGGCGCGCTCAGCGGCCAGGGTGGCAATGGGGCCGCTGCGCTCCTCGCCATCGACCACCTGCCCCTCCAGAGGGGTGTCGCCACCGTTGAGCCGCTGATCCATCTCCAGCACCTCTTCTGGAGCCACCTGAAGGGTTTGGGCAATCTCCTGGGCCTGTTCGGCTGTGACGCCCGCGTTCGCACCCAGGCTGCGCTTGAGCGAACGGAGGTTGAAGAACAGCTTGCGTTGGGCCTTGGTGGTGGCCACCTTCACCATCTGCCAGTTGCGAAGAATGTACTCGTGGATCTCGGCCTTGATCCAGTGCAGGGCAAAGGAGACCAGCCGAACGCCGCGGGTGGGATCAAAGCGGCGCACGGCCTTCATGAGGCCCAGATTTCCTTCCTGAATGAGGTCTGCATGCGGCAGCCCATAGCCGAGATACTGTCGGGACACGGCCACCACGAGGCGCAGGTGCGAAAGCACCAGCTCGCGGGCGGCCTCGAGGTCTTGGAGCGTTCGAAAGCGCAGCGCAAGTTCTTGCTCTCGCTGGGCGGTCAGCAAGGGCATGGTCTGCACGGTGCGCAGGTAGGCCTCCAGGTTGGCACCTGGACTCAATGGCAGGACGGTCAGAGCGGAATGGGTCATGTGTCTTGTCACCCCCTGGGTTGACGCCATTTTAGCACTCGACACATGAGAGTGCTAGTCTCATGAGGCCCTCGGTTTTGCCCTAAGATCAGCCACCGTCTGTGGAAAGGCCCCCACCATGAAGTTTCGTTTCCCCATCGTCATCATCGACGAGGATTTTCGTTCCGAGAACACCTCTGGACTGGGCATTCGTGCGCTGGCCGATGCCCTGGAAAAAGAGGGCATGGAGGTGTTGGGCGTCACCAGCTACGGCGACCTCGCCCAGTTTGCACAGCAACAGTCGCGGGCCTCGGCCTTTGTGCTGTCGATCGATGATGAAGAGTTCGGAGCGGGCAGCAAAGAAGAGGTCACCCATGCCCTTCGCAACCTGCGGGCCTTCGTGAGTGAAATTCGATTCCGAAATGCCGAGATTCCCATCTACCTCTATGGGGAGACGCGAACCTCGCGCCACATTCCCAATGATGTGCTGCGTGAACTGCATGGCTTCATTCACATGTTTGAGGACACGCCAGAGTTCGTGGCCCGGCACATCATTCGTGAGGCGAAGTCTTACCTCGACTCACTGGCGCCTCCGTTCTTCCGGGCCCTGCTGCACTACGCACAGGATGGCTCCTACTCCTGGCACTGCCCCGGCCACTCCGGTGGCGTGGCCTTCCTCAAGGCGCCCGTGGGTCAAATGTTTCACCAGTTCTTTGGCGAGAACATGCTGCGGGCCGATGTCTGCAATGCGGTTGATGAGCTGGGCCAACTGCTTGACCACACAGGGCCGGTGGCCGAGTCTGAAAAAAACGCCGCCCGTATCTTCAGCGCAGACCACTGCTTCTTTGTGACCAATGGCACCTCGACGTCCAACAAGATTGTCTGGCATGCCGCAGTTGCACCGGGTGACATCGTGGTGGTTGATCGAAACTGCCACAAGAGCGTGCTGCACGCCATCACGATGACAGGCGCCATCCCGGTCTTTCTCATGCCCACCCGCAACCACCTGGGCATCATCGGGCCCATTCCACTCAGCGAGTTCGAGCCTGCAGCCATTGAGGCCAAGATCCAGAGCAACCCGTTTGCCAAGGAGGCCTGGGCCAAGGCCAAGGCCAACGGCCAGCCCAAGCCCCGCATCCTCACGATCACCCAGAGCACCTACGACGGTGTGCTCTACAACGTCGAGATGCTCAAGGATGTGCTCGGAAACACCATCGACACCCTGCACTTCGATGAGGCCTGGCTGCCCCATGCGGCCTTCCACGACTTCTATCGAGACATGCATGCCATCGGCAAGGACCGCCCCCGTCCGCACGATCCCATGATTTTTTCGACCCAGTCGACCCACAAGCTGCTGGCCGGTCTCTCACAGGCCTCGCAGATTCTGGTGCAGGAGTCGGACACACGGCAACTGGACCGAGACCTCTTCAATGAGGCCTACCTGATGCACACCTCCACCAGCCCCCAGTACGCCATCATCGCCTCCCTGGATGTGGCGGCCGCCATGATGGAGCCCCCAGGCGGAACCGCCCTCGTGGAGGAGAGCATTGTTGAAGCCCTCGACTTTCGTCGGGCCATGCGCAAGGTGGAGGACGAGTTCGGTGACAAGGACTGGTGGTTCAAGGTCTGGGGCCCGGCCGAGTTTCAGGCCGACAGCGACGGCATGGCCCACCGCGAGCAGTGGGAGCTCAAGCCCAACGATGAATGGCACGGCTTTGAGAACCTCGTACCGGGCTTCAACATGCTCGACCCGATCAAGGCCACCATCGTCACGCCAGGCCTGAACATCAAGGGCGAGTTCGACGCCCAGGGCATTCCGGCCTCGGTCGTCACCAAGTACCTGGCTGAACACGGCGTCATCGTGGAGAAGACGGGCCTCTACTCATTCTTCATCATGTTCACGATTGGCATCACCAAGGGGCGCTGGAACACGCTGCTCACGGCCCTTCAGCAGTTCAAGGACGACTACGACAAGAACCAGCCCATGTGGCGGGTGATTCCCGAGTTCTGTGCGGCCCAGCCCAAGTACGAACGCGTGGGCCTTCGCGACCTCTGCCAGCAGCTACACGACACCTACAAGTCTTATGACATCGCCCGGCTCACCACCGAGATGTACACCTCCAACATGGAGCCGGCCATGAAGCCAGCAGATGCCTTTGCATCCGTGGCCCATCGCAAGACCGAGCGTGTGCCCATCGATGAGCTCGAGGGCCGCATCACGACCAGCCTGCTCACCCCCTATCCGCCAGGCATTCCTCTGCTGATTCCGGGGGAGCGTTTTAATCGGACCATCGTGCGCTATTTGCAGTTTGCGCGCGAGTTCAATGCCGCCTTCCCAGGCTTTGAGGCGGACATCCATGGGCTGGTGGAACAAGATCGCAACGGCGAGCGCGCTTACTTCGTGGACTGCGTGCCGCAGTCTTAAGACTGGACCAGTGCGGCTGCGAAGGCCTTGGGGTCAAAGGGCTGCAGGTCTTCAATGCCTTCTCCCACACCCACGAACTGAACGGGAATGGGCCGCTCCTGGGCCAGGGCCAGCAGAACACCGCCCTTGGCCGTGCCATCGAGTTTCGTGACCATGAGGCCGGTCAGCCCCAATGCATCATCGAAGGCCTTGGTCTGGGCCACGGCGTTCTGACCTGTGCCGCCATCGACGACCAGCCAGGTCTCGTGGGGCGCGCCGGCCATGGCCTTGCCCATTACCCGTTTCACCTTTTTGAGTTCCTCCATGAGGTGCAGTTGGGTGGGCAGC
This sequence comes from Pseudomonadota bacterium, assembly GCA_041163175.1. Lineage (GTDB taxonomy): Bacteria > Pseudomonadota > Gammaproteobacteria > Burkholderiales > Burkholderiaceae_A > Hahnella. The sequence continues at coordinate 4,692 of JBEARM010000014.1, forward strand.
CGGCCGGCGGTGTCGACCATCACCAGGCTTGCGCCGCGGGCCTCACCGGCCTTGATGGCATCGAAGGCCACGGCGGCGGGGTCGCCCTGGGCCTGGGCGATGACATCGACGCCATTGCGAGCTCCCCAGGCCTGGAGCTGCTCCAGGGCTGCGGCCCGAAAGGTGTCTCCGGCCGCCAGCAGCACCTTTTCTCCCTGGGCCTGGAAGTGGTGGGCCAGCTTGCCGATGGAGGTGGTCTTTCCTGCACCGTTGACACCCACCACCATGAGCACCCGGGGCCCGGCTGCGGGGCCGGGCTGCCTCACAGATGCCAGGCTGGCCAGCCGAGATTCGAGCAGTTCAATGAGTCGATTGGCCAATGCCTCGGGGTTGGCTGCAGGATCGATGGGCGAAGATCGCAGGCTTTGGCGCAGACTTGCGACAAGGTCTTGGCTGGTGCGGGCACCTGCATCTGCCATGATCAGGGCTGATTCAACCTCTTCAAACCAGTCGTCGTCGACCACCGGCCGCCCAATGAGCCGACCGAGGGCGGCTCGGGTCTTGGAGAGGCCCGACTTGAGTCGGGAGAAACCGCCGGTGTTGAGGAACCCAATCATGGATGGAGTGGTCTTTTTCGAGATGAGAACAAGCAGACGAGCCGTTGCGGCCATTGTAGGCGCCTTGATCACCCTGATGCTGCCGGCTGCAGCGCGCAGCATGCAGTCCACACCAAGCCTCGACCAGACCCTTGCCAATGGCCTGCGGCTGGTGGTCTTTGAAGACCGTCGTGCGCCCACTGCCCTGCACATGGTCTGGATCAAGGCGGGCTCCATGGACGAGCTGCCCGGCAAGACGGGCCTGGCCCACGTGCTTGAGCACATGATGTTCAAGGGCACCAAGACCCTGGCCGCTGGTGAGTTCAGCCGCCGCGTGGCCGCCCTGGGTGGCCGTGAGAATGCCTTCACGTCTCGGGAGTACACCGGCTACTTTCAACAGGTGCATCGCGATGCCCTCTTCGATGTCATGGCCCTGGAGGCCGATCGCATGCAGAACCTGCAGTTCACCAACGAGGAGTTCGCCAAGGAGATCCTGGTGGTGATGGAGGAGCGGCGCCTTCGAACCGACGACAGCCCGTCGGGCCTGGCCTATGAGGCCCTGATGTCGAGGGCGTTTGTGGCCTCGCCGGTGCGTCACCCGATCATTGGCTGGATGGCAGACCTGAAGGCCCTCACGCCCGATGATGCCCGTGGCTGGTACGACCAGTGGTATGCCCCCAACAATGCCACCGTGGTGGTTGCGGGCGATGTTGATGCAAAGGCAGTTCTGGCCGCGGTGGAACGCCTCTACAAGGACTGGGCCCCCAAGTCGCTTCCGACGCGGTCGGCCGCGGTGGAACCCCAGCAGTTGGGCGCGCGCGAGGCGCAGGTCTCTGCGCCTGCTGAGAATGCATTCTTTTTTAAAGCCTGGCGTGCGCCCACCCTCGGCCCGGCCGACGGCCCAGTCTCTCCGGACAACCCTGTGGCCCGAGATGTCGTGGCGCTTGGGGTCTTGGCGACCCTGCTCGACCACCCTGATTTTGGGCGGCTTCAGCGTGGGCTCGTGCGTGAGAGTCGGCGCGCCGTGAGCGTGGGCACACAGGCCGACGCCGTGTCTCGAGGTCCAGGACTCTTCCTGGTGGAGGCCACGCCCGCCAAGGGCGTCGGTGTGAGGGAGGTGCTTCGGGATGTCGAGGCCGAACTGGCCAAGATCGCCTCCCAGGGCGTGTCTCAGGACGAGCTCAATCTCATTCGACGGCAGGCCAAGGCCTCTCAGGTCTATAAGCAAGACTCGCTCTTCTCCAAGGCGATGGAAGTGGGTCGCCTGGTCACTGCGGGCCGGCCCCTGGCCGATGCCACCGACTGGCTGCAGTTGCTCGACGCCATCACGCCAGAGGATGTGCAACGCGTGGCCAAGACCATCTTTCAGGACGACCAGTCCACGCTCATCGAACTGCTGCCGCAGCCGCTGGACACCGCCAGCCGTCGGGGCTTTGCAGCCCCCGTGTTGCGGCATTGAGGAGAGACCCCATGCAGATTCGTTTGTCCGTCACGGTGTTGGCCGCGGTGGCCTTGTTGATGTCGATGGGGCCAGCCCGGGCCGAGGTCAAGACCGTTGATGTGGGCGTCGAGGCCGCCCAGAAAACCGTCAGCAGCATTCAATCATTCCGAACAGCACAGGGCGTCGAAGTGCTCTTCGTTCCCGCGCGCGGGATTCCCATGGTCGACCTCGCCATCGAGATTGATGCCGGCAGCCGTTGGGATCCGGTCGGCCTCGAGGGCCTGGCCGGCCTGACGGCGAGCCTGTCCTCCAGGGGCCTCGCCGCCGTCGGTGATCGCCCCGCTGTCTCGGAGGAGGCTGTGGGCCAGGCCATGGCCGCGCTGGCCATCCAGCGCTCTGAATCGGTCTCGCAGGATCGGGTGGGCATCCGATATCGGTTTCTCTCGGATGCCGCCGTTCGCAACGAGGCCGTCGCCTGGGCCGCGCGCCAATTGGCCGACCCGGCCTATGACGCTGCGGTCGTGGCACGCGAGCGAGACCGTTCGGTGGCGGGCCTTCGAGAGTCCCTCACCCGGCCTCAGACCTTGGCCACCCGGGCCTTGTGGTCCTCCATGTACGGGGATCATCCCTATGGGCGACAGTCCACACAGGCCTCCTTGCAGGCCATCGCGGCCGACCACCTCGCCGCCTTTCATGCGCGCTTCTGGCGGCCTGAGCGCATGTCGGTGGCCCTGGTGGGAGACCTCAGCCTGACCGAGGCAAAGGCCTTGGCCGATGCACTCCTGGCGCCACTGACCCAGCGCGTTCAGGATCCATCTCACCAGGCCCTGGCCATTCGATCGGATGTGGCCTGGCTCTCGCTCTTGCCGGCCGTGCCAACTGCCAAGGCCACCGAGATTCGCCAGCCCCACCCCGCCAATCAGAGCCACATCTGGCTGGGTCTTCCCATGATGAGCCGATCTGACCGCCTGGATTTCTTCCCCATGCTGGTGGCCAATCACATCCTGGGTGGCGGCGGCTTCACGGCCCGCCTCACCCACGAGGTGCGTGAGAAGCGGGGGCTCTCCTACAGTGTGTTCTCTGCCGTTCAGCCACTGGCCCAGCCGGGTCCGTTCTTTATCGGCCTGCAGACCCAGCGCGACCGCTCGGCCGAGGCGCTCTCGGTGGTGCGGGCGGTCCTGGCCGACTTTGTGCAGAAGGGCGCCACCGAGGAAGAGCTGGAGGCGGCCAAGAAGAACCTGCTGGGCGGCTTTGCGCTGCGACTGGATTCCAATCGCAAGCTGCTCGACAACCTGGCCCAGATGGCCTTCTACCGGCTTCCCCTCGACTACCTCGACACGTGGACCGATCGCGTGGCGGCCGTCAATCAGGAAGACATCGCCGATGTGCTGGCCCGGCGACTGACCCTTGATGCCATGACGGTGGTGGTGGTGGGTGGTGAGCCGGCACCTGCAGCCGCGCCTTCTCCTGCTGCCGTGCCATCCCCCGCAGCTGTGCCATCCCCGTGACGCCACGGCGCAGTCCCGCTCAGCCGGGTTCGGTGCGCATCATTGCGGGCCAGTGGCGGCGCAGCCTGCTGCCCGTGCCCGATCGGCCCGACCTTCGCCCCACACCCGACAGAGTGCGAGAGACCGTCTTCAACTGGCTCGTCACCTGGATGCCCGTGCCCATGTCGGCTGCGCGTGTGCTCGATCCCTTTGCTGGTTCGGGAGCCTTGGGCTTTGAAGCCGCCTCGCGTGGGGCCGCCAGTGTGACCTTGCTCGACCATGACCCGCAGGTGGTGTCTGCCTTGATGGGCACCAAGGATCGGCTGTCTGCCAGCACGGTCACCGTGCTGCGGGCCGACGCGGCCAGCTGGCTCGCCCAGCGGGCTGGTGACCTACAGGCCACGCCCTATGAACTCATTTTTTTGGACCCACCGTTCTCGGAGCATCGGCTGCCGAGCATGGTGGTGCTCACCGTGCCGCATCTGGCTGCTGGTGGCTGCCTCTACTTGGAATCGGATGAGCCCATTGCGGGGGCCTTTGAAACCCACCTGCAGGCCCATGGCCTGGAGCTGGTGCGCTCCGATCGCGCAGGCCAGGTTTACTTCGGCCTGGCCCGGCTCACACGTTGAAGCGAAAGTGCATGACGTCGCCATCTTTGACGACGTACTCTTTTCCTTCGAGGCGCATCTTGCCAGCCTCCTTGGCGCCCTGCTCGCCCTTGCACGCCACGTAATCCTCAAAGCCAATCACCTCGGCCCGGATGAAGCCACGCTCAAAATCGGTGTGGATCACGGCGGCCGCCTGCGGCGCGGTGGCCCCCACGCGAACGGTCCAGGCTCGAACCTCTTTCACACCCGCCGTGAAGTAAGTCTGTAGGCCCAGCAGCCCGAAGGCTGCCCGTATCAGGCGGTCGAGTCCTGGCTCGTTCATGCCCATGTCCGCCAAGAAGACGGCCTTGTCGTCGTCGGCCATGTCTGCAATCTCGGCCTCAATGGCGGCGCAGATGGCCACCACCGGTGCATGCTGCTCGGCTGCATAGGCCTCGAGCGCTCCCAAGTGGGGGTTCTGTTCAAAGCCTCCCTCCTTCACGTTGGCCACAAACATGGCGGGCTTGGCCGTGATGAAAAAGAGGGGACGGATTAGGGCCCGTTCGTCGGCATCGAGCCCCAGGCTGCGAATGGGCTTGGCCTTGTCGAGCTGGGCCTGACATTTCTCAAGGACGGCCACGAGCTTGGCGGCCTCCTTGTCGCCGGAGCGCGCGAGCTTCTGGGCCTTCACAAGTTGCTTCTCGAGGCCGGCGAGGTCGGCCAGAGCCAGCTCTGTTTCAATGGTCTCGATGTCTGCCAATGGGTCCACCCGCCCATTCACATGAATGACATTCTCATCCTCGAAGCAGCGCACCACATTCACGATGGCATCGGTCTCGCGAATGTTGGCCAGGAACTGGTTGCCGAGGCCCTCGCCCTTGCTCGCACCGGCCACCAGGCCTGCGATGTCGACAAACTCCACTGTGGCAGGCATGACGCGCTCTGGCGACACGATGGCCGCGAGCGCATGAAGCCGAGGGTCGGGCAGTTCGACGATGCCGGTGTTGGGCTCGATGGTGCAGAACGGATAGTTCTCCGCAGCGATGCCCGCCTTGGTCAGTGCATTGAACAGGGTGCTCTTGCCAACATTGGGCAGGCCGACGATGCCGCATTGAAGTGCCATGGGGTTCCTTTCAGGGGGAGGGCTGTGTGGGAGGGTCCACGTGGAGCAGCCGTTGTGCCGCGGCCGCATCACCTCGGATCAGACAGGGCAGGGCCTGCATTGCGCGATCGATGGCCTGGCCCAGGGCCGTCGATTCTTCGGGTCGAGGCCTTTGAAGAACGAAGTCCGCCACCGCCTGCGCCAGTCCGAGGGTTCGGGGGTGGCCAATGCCCAGGCGCAGCCGCCAAAAGTTAGCATCGCCCAGGGTGGCCGCGATGTCTCGGATGCCGTTGTGGCCACCGTGGCCACCACCCTGCTTGAGTCGAATCTGCCCTGGTGGCAGGTCGAGCTCATCGTGGACGACCAGGATTTCTTCGGTCGCGATTTGATAAAAATGGCACATAGGCTGCACCGAGGCGCCGGAGCGGTTCATGAAGGTGTCGGGCTTGAGCAGCCAGAGCCCGCCAGCGGCCAAGCCTGGGGCCGCGACCTTTGCAGCATGGCCTTTGAACCGGCCCTCGGACGACCAGCTGGCGGGGCCTGCACCCAAGCCTCGCGCAGCCAAGGCGTCCACAAACCAGAAACCCGCGTTGTGGCGGGTTTCAGAGTAGCCAGCCCCAGGGTTCCCGAGGCCGGCAATCAGGCGAATGGTCATGGCGCGGTGAGGCTGGCGCGCAGACCAGGCTGCTTAGCCTGCCGTGGCGTCGGCCGCCGCAGGCTCGTCCTTGCCGCCAGGCTTGGTGGCTGTGGCCACAACGGGGTTGTCCTGGCCATGCGTCACCAGGCTCACGCCTGCAGGCAGGGTGATGTCCTTGACATGAACCGAATGACCCACAGTGAGCTTGGAGAGGTCGACCTCGATGAACTCTGGCAGGTCTTTGGGCAGGCAGCTGATCTCGAGTTCGTTGAGCACATGGCTGACGATGGCTGCATCGAGCTTGACCGCGGGGGAGATGTCCTGGCCCACAAAGTGCAGGGGCACCTTCTTGTGAAGCAGTTGATCGGCCTCGACCCGTTGGAAGTCGATGTGCAGCACCTGGGCCTTGAAGGGGTGCATTTGGAAGTCGCGCAGCAGCACCTGCTCGCTTTTGCCGTCGAGCTCGAGCTTCAGGATGGATGCATGGAAGGACTCAACCTTCAGCGCGAGGAAGATGGGGTTGTGATCCATCTCGATGGCGATGGGCTCGCCCTTGCCGCCATACACGATGCCCGGCAGCTTGCCATCCCGACGAAGGCGGCGGCTCGCACGCGATCCTTCGGCAGAACGGCGGTTTGCAACCACGGTGGACGTGGAAAATTTCATGATGCACTCCGCTTCTAAATGTGGTGAACAGGCCCCTGGGCCGCGACCAGCCTCAGAGGGAAAGCCCGCTAGTGTAGCAGTGGGGCCGACTGGCCTCCAAGTGAAGGGCGCTAGGCCAGGAAGAGCGAACTGACCGAATCAGACTTGGCGATTCGAATCATCGTCTCGGCCATGAGCCCCGCGCAGGTAATCGCGCGAATGCGGCCGCACTGGGCCGCTTCTTGGCTGAGCGGAATGGTGTCGGTGACAACCAGTTCGTCGAGCGAGGACTCGGTGATGCGCTTGACCGCCCCGCCGGACAAAACCGGGTGGGTGCAATAGGCGATGACCTTGAGCGCGCCCTCGGCCTTCAAGGCATCCGCGGCCTTGGTCAGGGTGCCGGCGGTGTCGACCATGTCGTCCATGATCAGACAGGTGCGGCCGCTGACGTCGCCGATGATGTTCATCACCTCCGAGACATTGGCCTTGGGTCGGCGCTTGTCGATGATGGCTAGGTCGGTGTCGAGCTCTTTGGCAAAGGCCCGCGCCCGCACCACACCGCCGACATCGGGCGAGACCACCATGGGGCTCGGGTAGTCGTGCTTCCAGACATCGGCCAGGATGATGGGCGCTGCGTAGATGTTGTCCACGGGAATGTCGAAGAAGCCCTGGATCTGGTCGGAGTGGAGGTCCATGGTGAGCAGGCGATCCACGCCCACCGACTGCAGCATGTTGGCAATCACCTTGGCGCTGATCGGCACGCGCGCCGACCGAACACGACGATCTTGACGGGCGTATCCGAAGTAAGGAATGGCTGCGGTGATTCGGCTGGCCGAGGCGCGCCGAAGGGCGTCGGCCATCAGCATCACTTCCATGAGGTGGTCGTTTGCCGGTGAGCAGGTGGGCTGAAGAATGAAGACGTCGCGGCCACGCACATGCTCAAGAATTTCAACGGTGGCTTCACCGTCCGAGAAGCGTCCGATGGCCGAGCGGCCCAGTGGAATGGAGAGGTGGCGCGCCACCTCCGCGGCGAGCCGGGGGTTTGCATTGCCCGTGAACAGCATGATGCCGTCGGGTGATCCGTTTCCAACCGGGAGTCGATCCGCCATGCTCAGTGTGGTTCCAATCAAGCGGCCGCCGAAGGCCAGTGGCTGGGGAGGAAGGACTCGAACCCTCGCATGCCGGAATCAAAATCCGGTGCCTTGACCAACTTGGCGACTCCCCAGCGTTTGCAACAAGCCATTATGGTAACTGTTCAGACGCCGGATGCCGAGTCAGCGCCCTGCAGATGCGCACCCGATCCTCCTCCAGGCCTTCTGCCACGAGGCTTTGGGCCACAGCCTGGGCCTCGTCCCGATCCCGACAGCTCACGAAGCAGGCTCCCCCGCTGCCACTCATGCGAACGGCGGCCTCGGGCAGGCCCAGGGCCTTCGCAGCCCGCCTCAGATGGTCTCGCCACTGCGCCACCACAGGAAACTGGCGGCAGGCCACGGGCTCCAGATCGTTGTGTCCGGTGGTCCAACGGCCGTCGGCGCAGGCGGACCGAATGTCTTGGGCTGGGATGGGGGCTGTGTCTCGGGTCAGTGCGGGGTCTCGGAAGATGAGGGCGGTGGGTACCAGCTGTGGCGGCACAGCCAACGCAAACCACTGGGCGGCGGGCTGCAGGCTCTCCATCGACTCCCCCACGCCACCCACCAGGGCAGCCTGGCCGTGCAGGAAGAAGGGCACATCCGCCCCAAGGGTGAGGCCAATCTCGGCGAGGGTCTTGTGTGGGAGGTTCAGGCCCCAGAGGGCATTGAAGGCCATGAGGGTGGTGGCCGCATCGGAGCTGCCCCCACCGAGGCCCGCCCCGTTCGGAATGGCCTTGCGAATGGAGACCTCCCCGCCGGCGGCCTCAGAGAGGAGTCCGTGTTCCCGGCCGTAGGCCTTGAGGGCCCGTGCGGCCCGTATGGCCAGGTCGTCATCCTCGGCCCAGTCCAGCGTCTCGGCCCGTTGGATCCGGCCCTGCGCATGGGTGGTGATGCGGATCTCATCGCACCAGTCAATGAGGCAGAAGACGCTCTGCAGGAGGTGATAGCCATCTGCACGCTGCCCCACCACATGTAGAAAGAGGTTGAGCTTGGCCGGAGCGAGCCAGGTCTGCATCAGGGCTGCAGTCCGTCGGGGACGATGCGAATGGCCAGGGGGCCTCGGCTGCTGGGCAGCGAGGCCTCGATCCGCCGGGATGTCGCCACCTCGGAGGGTGACAGCTGTTGCGCAACGGCATCGAGCAGGGCCCCGAGGGTTTGAAGTTGGTCTTCCTGCAGGCCCAGCGCATCTCGAGCCCATTGGCGTGCCCGCAGCGCAGACACCGCTTCACCGCCCGGACCAGCGAGCGACCAGCCCTGCCAGTCGTTGGGCTGGCGCGTTTGTCGGAGCATCCCTTGTGGCTGCCCCCAGGGGTCTGTGATGCTGAGCCGAGCGACGCGTGCCGCCGCGCCATCCTGCGCAGGCCACCACTCAAATCGGCCCTGGATGGGGCTTTCGAGGCCCGGCCCGAACAGCACGAAGCGGCCCACTGAGGCGGGCAGGTCGTCGGTCGATGTCATGGCCTGTTGTGCGGGAGGCAGGCTTGTGCATGCCTGCAACAGCAACAGCCCCAGACCCAAGGCCAGACGCCGCATCACTCGATGCGAACCCCAAGGCGTTCTAAGGTCTGGGCGAGCACCTTGTTGTGTGGGTCACGCGCCAGTCCAATGCGCCAGATCGCCTTGGCGCGCTCGGCCTGGCCAAGCGTCCAGAGCACCTCGCCCAGGTGGGCGGAGATCTCTGCGTCGGGCTGCTGCCGATGGGCTCGTTCCAGCCAGGTGAGCGCCTCCTTGGGCTGGCCCATTCGGAAGAGCACCCAGCCCATGCTGTCGAGGATGTGTGGGTCCTCTGGTGCAAGGTTCACGGCCTTTCGAATCAGCTCGTTGGCCTCGGTGAGGCGCTCGCCTCGATCGGCCAGGCTGTAGCCCAGGGCATTGAGCGCATGGGCATGGGTGGGCTCGCGGGCAATCAGGCTGCGGAGCAGTCGCTCCATTTCATCAAGCCGGCCGAGCTGCTCATGCAGCATGGCCCGGGTGTAGCTCAGCGATGCGATCTCGAGGTCCGGAGCGCCGATGGTCTCGAGCAGGGCAAGGGCCTGTGCACGGTTCGGTGTGCGGGTGAGCAGGCCCGTGAGCCGCTCATAAAACGGTTCCAGCTGACCAGCGCGCCGAGCTTGTTCGCGCCGCGCCAGCAGCGACTGGGTGAGGTCACCCGTGAACCCGAGCATGAGCTCGAGGGTGTCGACCGTGTCCTGGGCCTCAAGCTGGCCATTGCTCGCCTTGGCCCAGACCCTGGCTGCGCGAAGGGCCTGGGATGGCGCCCTCGCACTCAGGGCGACCTGGGTGGCACGCTCCGCGATGCTGGCCTGCTGCGTCTCCTCGGCCAAGGCGACATAGGTGGCTGCGGCCAGGGCAAGTTCGCCCTCCTGGATGGCCAGTTCACTCACCAGAATTTGAAAGACCATGCGTGGCTCTTGCGGGCCGGCTGAACTCCCTTTGGCCATGACGGGCCAGGAGATCGACGCGGCCATTGCAAGGGCGGCCAGGCGAATGGAATAACGCATCATCATGGTCTCGCAACAGTAACCCAGAATGAAGGGGGCCATTGGTCATGCCCGAACTGCCAGAGGTGGAAGTGATTGCCCGCGGGCTGGTGCCAGTATTGGTGGGCCAGCGGCTGCATCGCTTGGCGGTGAGTGGCAAGCCCCTGCGAAGCTTTGCCGGCCACATCACGCCGCTCAAGCCCCTCGAGGGCCAACGCCTCCTGGGATTGTCTCGGCGGGCCAAGACACTCATCTGGACCTTCGAGCAGCATTGGCTGGCGATTCACCTGGGGATGTCGGGTGTGCTGCGTTGGCAGCCATCACCTGTGGAGCATGCGCCGCCGGCGCACTGCCACCTGCGATGCTGGTGGGAGCACGGTGAACTCTGGTTTGTCGACCCGCGCCGCTTTGGCGACATTCGGCTGGCCAGACGCCCGCAGGCCGCCAATGCGTTGCCCGACACGCCGCCGGTCAGCCTGCTGGGTTCGGCGGGCCAGGGCTGGGAGCCCTTGTCGGCTGAGCTCACGCCCCAGGCCTTTGCTGCCTCGGCCAAGGGCGTGCGGCAGGCCATCAAGGTCTGGCTCATGAAGGGTGATCCCCTGGTGGGTGTGGGCAATATCTATGCAAGCGAGGCCCTCCATCGGGCGGGCATTCATCCGGCCCGGCCCGCAGGTCGGGTCTCTGCTGCCCGTCTGCACCAACTGCTGCAGGCCATCCGCAGCGTGCTGGAGGAGGCGATTGCGGCTGGCGGCAGCACCCTGCGTGATTACCGACATGCCGATGGGGGCAGCGGCCAATATGCGGGTGCGCATCGTGTCTACGACCGGGCTGGCGAGCCCTGCCCGTCCTGCGGGCAGGCCATACGGCGCATGGTCCAGGCCCAACGGGCGAGCTTTTACTGCGTCGCTTGTCAGCGATGAGTCGCCGGCCTGGCCCAAGCTTCTCGAGGCAGCTCTTGGACTGGGCTGCGCAGCATGGACGCACCGGGCTGCCCTGGCATCCGGCACCCGGACATGTGCCAGACCCTTATCGGGTCTGGCTCTCCGAGATCATGCTTCAGCAGACACAGTTGGCCACCATGCAGCCTTACTTCGAGCGCTTTGTGGTGCGATTCCCAGACTGCGCGGCACTCGCGGCGGCCCCGTTGGATGATGTGCTTGCGGCCTGGAGTGGGCTGGGCTACTACGCCCGTGCGCGCAATCTGCATCGGGCCGCCCAGCAGATCGTGGAGGCTGGCGGCTTTCCATCCACTTCAGAGGCATGGCAGCGTCTGCCGGGGGTGGGCCGCTCCACCGCTGCAGCCATTTGCGCGGTGGTGTTTGGGGAGCGTGTGGCCATTCTCGATGGCAACGTTCGTCGGGTCCTGGCGAGGCAAGTCTGCGCACCCCAGCCTTGGGCGAGCCCAGCCTTGGCTGATCACCTCTGGCGGGAGGCCGAGGCTCGACTGCCAGAGGCCGCCCAGGACATGCCCGCCTACACCCAGGCCATCATGGACCTCGGCGCACTGGTCTGCCTGCCTCGTCAGCCGCGTTGTCAGCAGTGCCCTGTGTCAGCCCATTGTGAGAGCAACCGTCAAGGGCGCGTCTCTGAGTTTCCTGTGCCGAGGCTGGCCCGGGCCCGTCCGGCGCGCCAAGCTCGATGGCTGGTGGTCTGGCGCAATGGCTGTGTGGGCCTGGTTCGGCAGCCTGAGGAGGGGCTCTGGGGTGGGCTGTGGGTGCTGCCAGACTGGCCACTGGACAAGAACTGGCCGCGGGGCTGCCATGCACCTGCCGCACTCCATCACGACTTCACGCACTTTCGTCTGGAGATTCAATGGGCGGACCTCTCGCTCTCGGCCCAGTCAAGGCCGCCTTGCGCGGGTCTGCAGTGGGTGCCGCTGGCCGAGGCCCTGGCCAGGGGACTGCCCACGCCGGTTCGGCGTGTGTTGGGCCTTAGTCGAGACCGCGTCGAATCAGGGAGCGATGCCGAACCATGACCGGCCAGGCCCCCGAGAAGTGCTTGGACAGGGCCTCTGCACAGTAGACCGACCGGTGTTGCCCGCCCGTGCAGCCCAGTGCCACAGTGAGGTAACTGCGGTGTTCTGTTTGGTAGTGGGGCAGCCAACGCTCGAGAAAGCCCTGGATGTCCGTGACCATCGTGCCCACGCTGGGCTTGTCCTCCAGGAATCGAATGACCTTCGTGTCCTTGCCCGTCAGGCCCCGCAGGGCGTTGTCGTAAAACGGGTTGGGCAGGCAGCGCACATCGAAGACCAGGTCGGCATCGAGTGGCACCCCCTCCTTATAGGCAAATGACTGGAACAAGAGGGTGAGTGGAGAGGCCTTGAGCGAGAGCAGTTCTCGAACCCAGGCCCGCAGTCCCGAGGGGCCGAGGTCACTGGTGTCAAAGGCCGTCCCCAGGGTTGCGTAGTCTGCGAGCAGCTCACGTTCGGCCTCGATGCATTCCGCAAGCGACCGGCCGTCGGTGAGACCTTGATCGGCCGTGAGGCTCAGTGGGTGTCGGCGTCGGGTCTCGGAGTACCGCTGCACGAGAATGTCCGAACGCGCCGTCAGGAAGAGCACGGTGAGGTCGACCCCCGAGGCGCGAATGGCATCGAGCGTGTGTCCCAGCGCACCTGCGTCCACGGCGCCGCGAGCGTCGGCGGCCACGGCCATCCGCTGGTGACCTTGCCCACGAAGTGTTTGCACCAGGCCCTCGAGCAGGCCGATGGGCAGGTTGTCTACGCAGAAATAGCCGGTATCTTCCAGGGCCTTGAGCACCACAGACTTGCCCGAGCCCGAGAGCCCCGTGAGCAGCACGAGTTTGGACGAGGGGCTGGCAGTTGTCATGGGGAGGCCTGCCGCATGGCAGCCTGCTGACGCTCCGTGAATTCCTTGAGGGTGTCGACACCCCGCAGTTGGAGCACTGTGTTGCGAACGGCGGCCTCGACCAACACGGCCAGGTTTCGGCCGGCCGCCACCGGAATGACCACCTTGCGAATGGGCAGGCCCAGCACGTCTTCATTGAGGGCCTCCAGTGGCAGACGCTCGTATTCATCAATGGCAGAGCGGCGCACGAGCTGCACAATCAGGCGAAGCCGCAGCCGTCGACGAACACTGGTCTCTCCAAAAATGGCCTTGATGTCGAGCAGGCCCAGGCCACGCACTTCCAGCAGGTTCTGCAGCAGGGCAGGGCATTTGCCCTCAACGGTGTCCGGGGCGATGCGCGCGAACTCCACGACATCATCGGCCACCAGGCCGTGGCCTCGGGTGATGAGCTCCAAGGCCAGCTCGCTCTTGCCCAGACCGGACTCTCCGCAGATGAGCACACCGATGCTCAGCACGTCCATGAACACCCCGTGAAGGGATGTGCTCGGGGCCAGGGTTTTGCTGAGCTGAATGCGGGTGAGGTCGATGAGCCGGGCTGCCTGCAGGCTGCTTCGCATCAGTGGGGTGCCATCGCGGTCGCAGGCATCAAAGAGCTGGGCGGGCGGCACCTGGCCATCGGCGATGACCAGTGCGGGCGGACGACCAGAGAGCAGCTCGGCCGTGAGGTAGGAGCGGCGTTGTGGGTCGAGCCGATTGTAGTAATCGACCTCGGCTGCACCGAGCACCTGGATGCGATTGGGGTGAATCAGATTGAGGTGACCGACGAGGTCTGCGCTCTCGAATGAGGGGCCCGAGATGTGGCGGTCGGCGCCTACGCTGCCCGTGACCCAGGTGAGCCGCAGGAGTTCTCGGTAGGACTCGAAGAACGCTGCGACGTTGAGCATGACTGGGGCCTGTCAGCCCCCGGCCGAACGCCAGGCACACAGGGCCTGGTGAAGTGCCTGTGGATCTTGGCTGCCGAGCAGGGCCTCTCGTAGTCCGGTGTCAGAGAGCATCTCGGCGACTTCGGAGAGGAGTTCCAGGTGCTGCTGGGTCGCCTGCTCGGGTACGAGCAAAAAGATGAGCACCGAGACAGGCTGGCCATCGGGGGCATCGAAGGGGATGGGGGTGGCCAGCCGAAACACGGCGGCCACGGCATCTTCCAGGCCCTTGATTCGCCCATGTGGAATGGCGATGCCATCGCCCAGCCCGGTAGAGCCCAGGCGTTCACGAGCAAACAAGGAGTCGAAGACCTTGCTGCGTGCGATGCCCTGGTGCTCTTCAAACAGCAGGCCTGCCTGTTCGAAGACGCGCTTCTTGCTGGAGGCGTCGACATCCAACTGGATGTTGTCGACGGCGAGGAGCTTGCAGATCCGGTTCATGCGACCAAATTATAGGCCGGTTTCACCGGATTTGCTGCGCTGCGGCAATCAGACCGCGCTGGCCCCCCGCGTCTGGTGGACCCCCTTTTGGTGGAGTTCCTTATAGCGCACGACCTGACGGTCAAGTTTGTCGGCGAGTAGGTCGATGGCGGCGTAGAGATCGCTGTGGGTGGACTCGGCATGCAGATCCTTGCCTTGTAAGTGAACAGTAACTTCTGCCTTCTGGTCGAGACGCTCCACCGAGAGCACCACATGGGCTTGAATGCCATGGTCAAAGTGTCGCCAGGCCTTGGCCAGCTTCTGCTCCACATAGCTGTGGATGGCATCGGTGACGGGCAGATGGTGGCCGGTGATGGTGACTTGCATGGTGCGTCTCCTTTGGTTGGATTAAGCCCGCTTTCGAAGGCTGGCACTGGGGATTCGAAGCCCCTCGCGATACTTTGCCACTGTTCGACGCGCCACGACCACGCCCTGTTCCGCAAATCGGTCCGCGATGGCCTGATCAGACAAGGGTTTTTCCGCGGGTTCGGCCTTGATCCAGTCTTGGATCTGGGCGCGCAAGGCCGTGGCGGAGGCGGCGCCGCCGTCATCGGTCCCCACATGGCTGCTGAAAAAATATTTCAGTTCAAAGCAGCCCAAGGGCGTGAGCATGAACTTCTGGGTGGTCACCCGAGAGACAGTGGACTCATGGAGTTCGCAGGCCTCGGCGATGTCCCGAAGCACCATGGGCCGCATGGACTTCGGGCCCTCCTCAAAGAATTTCTGCTGGGCCGCCACAATGGCCTGAGAGACTCGAAGAATGGTGTCGGAGCGCTGCTGAATGTTCTTCATCATCCATCGGGCTTCTTGAAGCTTCTGCTGCAGGCCGCCGTCGCCCCCGTTGTCCTTGATGAGCTTGGCGTATTCGGAATTGATGCTCAGGCGTGGCAGTGCATGCCGGGCCAGCCGAACCGTCCATCGGCCGCGGCGGTCTCGCTGGACCAAGACGTCTGGAATGAGGTAAGTGGCCTGCTGGGACTGGAAGGTGGCTGCAGGCTTGGGCTCGAGCCCACGAATGAGGGCCAAGGCTTGCGAGACGGCCTCCTTAGGCTCGCCACAGGCCTTGGCCAGGCTGGTCACCGGCAGACTGCCGAGCTCGGCCAGGTGGCCCTGCACCAGGCGTTTTGCCAACTGGCCGCAGGCCTGCTCATCCGGTGCCTCTTCGTGGTGGGCCAGGAAGTCATCGATCTGCAGCAGCAGGCATTCCTCCAAGGAGCGTGCGCCCACGCCCACGGGGTCGAGGGACTGCAGCAGCCGCAGGCCCACGGCCTGCTCATCCTCCTCGAGGGGCCCGCCCAGGTGGGATTCGAAGACCCCAGCGAACCCGTCGGCCAGGTCTGCGGGGTCGTCCCGCAGGTAGCCGTCCTCGTCGAGCCCCTCGATGAGAATTTCGAGCCAGGCGCGGTCGCGCTCGCTCAGGTGAAGGCCTGCGGCCTGCTCTCGAAGGTGGTCGGCCAGGCTCGTGGGCTTGGCATCGCCGGGCTCGTAGTCCGTGTCCTCACCCCCACCACTGCCCCGCCAGTCGGTCAGGCCATCCCCCTCCATGGCAGGCCAGTCATCGGGGCCATCCGCCCCGGCCTCGGGCCCGTCACTTGACTCGGATGGGGCCACTTCCTGCTGCTCCACTGGGGTCTCGCTGCTGCTCTCGCCATCGGGGCGTAGATCGTCGATCTCGAGCAGCGGGTTGTCCTGGGTGAAGCGTTCGAGCTCCTGGCGCAGCTCCAGGTTCGAGAGCGCCAGCAGGCGAATGGCCTGCTGAAGCTGGGGTGTGAGGCTCAGCTGCTGGCCAAGCTTGGTGGTGAGCGAGATCTTCATGGCTACATGCGGAAATGTTCGCCGAGGTAGACCTCCCGCACCCGGGGGTCGTCCACGATGCTGGCTGGGTCGCCGTGGGCCAGCACCTCTCCTTCATTGATGATGGTGGCGTGATCACAAATGCCCAGCGTCTCTCGCACGTTGTGGTCGGTAATGAGTACGCCAATGCCGCGATCTTTGAGGTAGCGGATGATGCGCTGAATCTCGATGACTGCGATGGGATCCACCCCTGCAAAGGGTTCGTCCAGAAGAATGAACCGCGGGGATGTGGCCAAGGCCCTGGCAATCTCGACCCGTCGGCGCTCTCCGCCGGACAGGGCCTGGCCCATGCTCTGGGCAATGCCGCTGATCTGGAGCTCCTCGAGCAGGGCCTGCAGGCGTGTCTCAATCTCCTGGGGCGCCAGGGCTTGCCCCTCTCCATCGACCTGTAGCTCGAGCACGGCGCGAATGTTGTCCGAGACGCTCAGGCGCCGAAAGACCGAGGCCTCCTGCGGAAGGTAGGAGAGACCGGCACGGGCCCGGCGATGAATGGGCTGGTGGGTGAGGTCTTGGCCATCGAGCACGATCGAGCCAGCGTCCGCGGGCACCAGGCCAACAATCATGTAGAAGCAGGTGGTCTTGCCTGCTCCATTGGGACCCAGCAGGCCGGTCACCTCGCCACTGGAGACCGACATCGACACTTCCTTCACCACCAGCCGACCTTGGTAGCCCTTTCGCAGCTTGCTGACCTGCAGCGTGCTGATCGGGGTGTCGCTGGTGACTGCGGCGGTCATTCGGCGGGCTGTGAGGGCCTGGGCATGAGGGTCATGCGGGCGCGGGTCTGGCCAGGCTTAACCTCCACCCCGTAGACCTCGGTGACATTGTTGTAGACCACGCGATCGCCAGCGACCTGATCCATGGCGGATTCACCCGCCAGGCGTCGCATCACGGCCTGTTCCGAGAGGATCGCGATCTCAGTCTTGCTGTCGTAATCGATCTGGAGGCTCTCCCCGACCATCCATTCATCAACCCCTTCCCGCTTCTGGCGGAACCGGGCTGGCTTGCCGGTGACGACGCCCTGCGAGGTGCCATCGGGCTGCTGCCGCAACTCCAGTCGATCACCTCGAAGCACGAGGCTTCCTTTGGTGAGCACCACGTTGCCAGTGAACACCGTCACGAGCCGTTGCTCGTCGTGGTCGAGGCGATCTGCATCAATCTTGGTGGGGGCCTCTCGATCCGCCTTG
>JBEARM010000015.1:0-20553 GCA_041163175.1 Pseudomonadota bacterium
TCCTCCACGGCGTGGGCCTGCATGGGGCTGGCCGCCAGGACGGGGAGGGAGACTGTCAGGGCTTGCCACCAGGCCTGTGGCTCGAGTTCATCGGAGATGAGCATTCGGACGCGGCTGACGGGCCATGGCCGCATGTGAATGTCGGAGCCCGGCTCACCAAACTGTGGCTGCTCTGCCTCGCTGCCGGCCAGAAGGTCATCGACCGAGACCGAGAGTGCGCCGTGCTCAAGGAGTGCGTCGGTGAGTGGTTCGAGGTCTGCCTGGTCCGCGTGCAGCTCGAAGACCAATTCCCAGGTCAAGGCCTAGGCCTCATCCGCCAGCATGGATTCCAGGTAGTGGATGGAGGTGCCGCCGTCTCGAAAGTGGGTGTCTCGCATGATCTTTCGATGCAGGGGCACGTTGGTCTGTATCCCCTCGACCACCATTTCGGAGAGGGCGATGGCCATTCGGGCAATGGCCTGCTCCCGGGTGTCGCCGTAACTGATGATCTTGCCAATCATGGAGTCGTAATAGGGCGGCACCAGGTAACTGGCGTAGGCATGAGAATCGACTCGAATGCCTGGACCGCCCGGCATGTGCCATGACTGAATGCGTCCGGGCGAGGGTGTGAATTTGAATGGGTCCTCAGCGTTGATACGGCATTCGATGGCATGGCCTTTGAACTGAACATCCTTCTGGCGCAGCCGCAGACGCTCGCCGCTGGCCACGCGGATCTGCTCCTGGACGATGTCGAGACCGGTGATGAGCTCGGTGACTGGATGCTCTACCTGAACGCGGGTGTTCATCTCAATGAAATAGAACTCACCGTTCTCGTAGAGGAATTCAATGGTGCCAGCGCCGCGGTAGCCGATCTTCTTGCAGGCCTCTGCACACCGAGTCCCGACCTTGTCCCGAAGCTTCTCGGAGAGCTGGGGCGCCGGGGCCTCCTCGAGCACCTTCTGATGTCGGCGCTGCATGGAGCAGTCCCGCTCACCGAGGTGAATCACGTTGCCGTGGTGATCGGCCATGATCTGAATCTCGATGTGCCGCGGATTCTCGAGGAATTTCTCCATGTAGACCTCGGGATTGTTGAATGCGGCCGCCGCCTCCGACTTGGTCGTGTGCACGGCATGGATGAGGGCTGCCTCGGTGTGCACCACCCGCATGCCCCGACCGCCCCCGCCGCCGGCGGCCTTGATGATGACCGGGTAGCCAATGGCCCGGGCACAACGAACAATCTCCTTGGGGTCGTCTGGCAGGGCTCCTTCAGAGCCTGGCACGCATGGCACACCAGCGGCAATCATGGCCCGCTTGGCTGCAACCTTGTCGCCCATCATCCGAATGACCTCGGGCGAGGGCCCAATGAAGGTGAAGCCACTTCGTTCCACCCGCTCGGCGAAGTCGGCATTCTCAGAGAGAAAGCCGTAGCCGGGATGGATGGCCTCTGCATCTGTGACCTCGGCCGCCGCAATGATGGCCGGAATGTTGAGGTAGCTCTCGCGGGAGGCGGGCGGGCCGATGCAGACCGATTCGTCGGCCAGCCGGACGTACTTGGCCTCGGTGTCGGCGGTGGAATGCACCACCACCGTCTTGATGCCGAGCTCCCGGCAGGCGCGCTGGATTCGAAGGGCAATCTCCCCCCGATTGGCGATAAGGACTTTCTCAAAGAGGGCCATGATGTGCTCGAGCTAGGCGATCACAAACATGGGCTGTCCGAACTCCACGGCCTGGCCGTTTTCAATCAGGATGGCCTTGACCACCCCAGCGCGGTCGGAGGGAATTTCATTCATCAGCTTCATGGCCTCGATCACGCCCAGGGTCTGGCCCACCTCGACGGCATCGCCCACGTTGACATAGGGTGCCGCGCCGGGTGCGGAGGCCCGGTAGAAGGTGCCCACCATTGGCGACGGGAAGGCGTCCTCGGGCGCAGGCGCTGCGGGCGCCGCCTCGGGCCCGGCTGCAGGAGCGGCCGGCGCGGGGGTGGCTGCAGCTGCCATGGCAGGAGCAGCCGCCTGCGGGACCACGGGTGCGGCCACCATCGGCGGCCCGGATTTCACGATTCGAACCTTGCCCTCGCCCTCGGTGATCTCGAGTTCGGCGATGTTCGATTCCGCCACGAGGTCAATGAGGGTCTTAAGCTTTCTGAGGTCCATGGGGTCTCCTGTCGAGTTGACCAATGAGGAATGTGAGGGCAGCGGTGTAGCCCTGCGGGCCGAGCCCGCAGATCACGGCCTGCGCCAGGTCTGAAAAGTAGGATTGGTGCCGAAAGGGCTCCCGCCGATGGACATTGGAGAGGTGCACCTCCACGAAGGGAATCTGCACGGTGGCCAATGCGTCTCGCAGGGCCACGCTCGTGTGGGTGTAGGCGGCCGGATTGATCACGATGCCCGTCACCCCTTGCTCGGAGGCCTGGTGGATGAGGTCGATCAGGACACCTTCGTGATTGCTCTGGTGGCAGGCGAGGCCGACCTGATGAGACTTCGCAAGGGCCTGGAGGGAGTCGTCGATCTCGTCGAGGGTGGTGGTGCCATACACCGATGGCTCACGCTGCCCCAGACGATTGAGGTTGGGTCCGTGGAGGACCCAAAACAGAGATTTGGCGCTCACCAACGGCGACGGGTGGTCAACATGGCCGCCAGTGTACCCGAAGAGCTAATTTCTTGTTACTGACTTTCTTTTAGCCAGCTTCTGAGCTCTTCTTCTTTGATCCTTCCAAGCTTCTGGTGGCGCACAATGCCCCTGTCATCGATGAGGACGGTGTAGGGCAGGGCGTCGATTCGAGCACCGAGCCGTTTGGCCAACTCCGTGCCAGCACCACCGACCAAGAGAATTGGGTAGCTCACCCCATGCTGCTCGAGAAAGCCTTTGACATTGCTCGGGGAGTCGACGGCCAGTCCGATGACCTTGGCCGTGTGGGGTGCCATGTCCTGGTGAACTCGGGAGAGTTCGGGCATTTCCTCGATGCAGGGTGCGCACCAGGTGGCCCAGAAGTTGATCACCGTCAGTGGCCCGCGGTGGTCGGCCACGCGCGTTGTCTCCGTCTGTCCATTGATCATCTGCGGATACTGCAGCTCGAAGACCCAATTGGCCGGCGGGATGTCGAGCTTGGGCGCCTGACGCCAGTATCCAAGGCCCATGCCAGCCAGCAGGGCCAGGACGACCACGCCGATCCAGAGCAGGTGACTGCGCCGTGTCATAGGAGCTCCTCTAGAGATTGTCGGTGGATGGCGCCCGCATGCTTGAGAGCGCTCACATCATCGGTGACGCGGATCACCACGGGCTCATTTTCCCATGTGAATGCAAGGGCTTCGTCTGGGCCTTGTCGACCGGGGCGGCCCGGCCACTCAACGGCGTCAACATCTAGCCCGTGGTTGATGAGGAAGATCCCCAGTTCTTTGGCGCTGCTCGCACGGCAGATGAGGTGCAGGCCAGAATGCTCGGTGGCGGTGCCATTGACCACGGCCCCACCAATCCATGGCTCGAAGTCTGCAAGAAGAACCATGAGGCGATGGCCTGCTGCCCTCAGGTGCTGCAGGCGTTGCGGCTGGGTATCGGCATGGTAGAGGGCGAGGTGCTCTCGCAGGGCGTCCTCGACTTGTGCGTTGGAGGGCAGGTCTTCGCGTGCGATGCGATGGCCCCGGCCACCGGTGAGGCCCTCATAGGCCTTGCGCTTGGCCTGCTCATAGCTCAGGCCATCATCGGCAATCAACTGCGCCGCCGCAGCGGCGATTTCGTCTCGAAGGCCCATGAGGTCGGATTATGCCGCTCGCTACAATGCACCATGCATCTCCACATCATCGGCATCTGCGGAACCTTCATGGGCGGCCTGGCCCAGATTGCCAAGGGCATGGGCCATCGGGTCACGGGCTGCGATGCCCATGTTTATCCCCCGATGAGCGATCAACTTCGTGCCGCGGGCATCGATCTCGTGGAGGGCTTCGAGGTGGACCAACTGGCCCTCCGCCCCGACCTCTGGGTGGTTGGCAATGTGGCACGCCGCGGCCAGCCTCTCATTGAGGCCTTGCTCAATGGCCGCTTCCCCTTGGTGTCTGGCCCGCAATGGATGTCGCAGCATTTGCTGGGCGACCGCCGACTGCTGGCAGTATCGGGCACCCACGGAAAGACCACCACCAGTTCGCTGGCTGCCTGGCTGCTTGAGCATGCGGGCCTTTCACCTGGCTTTTTGATTGGCGGGGTGCCGGAGGATTTCGGCTGTTCGGCCCGCCCGGGCAGCCAGGATGGCTGGTTTGTGATCGAGGCCGATGAGTACGACACGGCATTTTTCGACAAGCGCTCCAAGCTCTTGCACTACCGGGCCGAGGTGGCCATCGTGAACAACCTGGAGTTCGACCATGCCGACATCTTTCCCGATCTGGCGGCCATCGAGACCCAGTTTCATCATTGGATTCGCACCCTGCCATCGCAAGGGCATCTGGTGGTCAATGCCGAGGCGCCCGCAATTGCGCGTGTGCTGGAGCGAGGCTGCTGGACTCCGGTGACCCATTTCCTCGACGCCGCGGGCTGGTCGATTGGCTCGGATGTGACGTCCGAATCGGGCTTTGAATCCTTCTCGATTCTGCAGGACGGCCGCGCGATGGCAAAGGCCCGAAGCCCGTTGTGGGGTCCACACAATCGGGCCAACGCCCTGGCGGCCATGCTCGCCGTGCAGGCCTGCGGCGTGCCCTGGCCCACCTTGCTCGAGGGCCTCTCATCCTTCCAGGGCGTGAAGCGGCGCATGCAGTGTCGAGGCACGTCGGGCGGGGTGACGGTCTACGACGACTTTGCCCATCACCCAACGGCGATTGCGACCACCCTCTCGGGCCTGCGTCCTCAGTTGAAGCCGGGTGCACGGCTCCTGGCAGTGCTGGAGCCTCGGTCCAACACCATGAAGATGGGAGTCATGCGCTCCAAGCTCGCCGAGTCTCTGGTGCAGGCCGATCTGGTCTTCGGCTTTGCGGGTGGCCTGGACTGGCCGCTCGATGAGGCCCTTGCGCCACTGGGCTCGAGGGCAGTGTCGAGCCCAGATTTCGAGGCGCTCGTGGCCCAGGTGGTCTCGGCCGCTCGGCCGGGGGATGCCATCTTGGTCATGAGCAATGGCGGCTTCGGTGGCATCCACGAGCGTCTGCTGGCCGAGTTGTCATCGCGGGCTGCCTGAGGACGCAGCCGTGAATGTCTTCTTTGAGGAGTCGGGTGCATTCAAGACGGCATCCGTGTTGAGCCAGTCGGATGCGAGCCTGCAGGTGAGCCTGGTCTCTGGGCGGCGGCTCAAGCTCAAGGCCAATCAGGTGCTGGTGAGCTTTGAACAGCCGGCTGCAGAGGTGTTCCTGGAGGCAGCCCAGCAGGTGGCCGAGGGCCTGGAGGCCGACTTTCTCTGGGACTGTGCACCCACAGAAGACTTCGCTGCATCCGCCTTTGCCAGAGAGGTCTTCGGCGCGTCATGCCGGCCTGTGGATGAGGCGGGCCTGATCCTGGCCTTGCATGGGTCTCCGATGCATTTTTACAAGAAAGGCCGAGGTGTGTATCGGCCCGCTCCCGCGGAGGCCCTGGAGGCTGCGCGGGCCAGTGCGATCAAGAAGCAGCAACGTCAGGCCGAGCAGGACGCCATCGAGGCTGCGCTGCGCTCGGGCGAGCTGCCTGCCGCCGTGGCAGACCAGGCCCTGCGGCTGCTGGTCAACCCAGACAAGCAGTCGGTCGCCTTCAAGGCCCTGGAGGCTGCGGCACATCATGTGCAGCAGACGCCTGCCCGACTGTTGCTGCGCCTGGGGGCCATTCCATCGGCCTATGCACTCCATCGTGGCCGTCTGTTGGCGGAGTGTTATCCGCAGGGTGCCGAGGCCATCCTCTCTGAGGCCGAGGCCACTGAGATGGCCGCAGATCGGCAGGCGCTCTTGGCGACGTTGCCCAAGGCAAGCCCACAGGTTTACTCCATTGACGACGCCGCCACGACCGAGGTCGACGATGGCTTTTCCCTGGAGCCCCTGGCCGACGGCGGTTGGCGAGTGGGCGTGCACATCGCAGCCCCGGGCCTGCTGCTCAAACCAGGCAGCGCCTTGGCCGATCGGGCCCGCGAGCGGGCTTCTACGGCCTACTGCCCGGGTGAGAAGTTCACGATGCTGGCAGCTCCCCTGATTGCACTTGCGTCTCTGGATGAGGGCCGCTGGGTGCCTGCAGTCTCGCTCTATGTGGAGTTTGATGCCGCCGGTGTTCGGCAGCGACATGTGAGTCGCGTAGAGCAGGTCTGGGTGGCGCGCAACATCCGGCACGGGGATTGGGAACATCGTCTGGAGCAGGCGGCGGCCTCGGCCGACGCTGCTGCAGCAGATCTGCCGTGGGAGGGCCTGCCCGTCTTGTACCGTCTCGCCTGCGGCCTGCGGGCCGGCCGTGAGGCCGTGCGCGGCCGCCCAGAGCCGGTGGGTCGCACCGATTTTTCGATCGGTGTGGACTGGGATGCAGACGACCCAGATGCCGTGGCGCATGGCCGCGGAACAGCCACACTCGGCCTGCGGGCACGGGGCTCGCCGGTCGACATCCTGGTCTCCGAGTTCATGATTCTCACGAATGTCATCTGGGGGGAGACGATCGCCCTGGGTCAGCTGCCGGGCATTTACCGCTGCCAGTCGATGGGCCGGGTGCGAATGCAGACACAGCCCGGTGCACATCAGGGCCTTGGGGTGTCGCACTATGCGTGGTCGTCCTCACCCTTGCGCCGGTATGCAGACCTGGTGAACCAGTGGCAGCTCTTGTCGATTCTTGGCCATGGCCGCCCGGCCTTTCGTCCCGGTGATGCGGGGCTCTTCGCAGACCTCGCCCACTTCGAGGCCCGGTACGACCGGTATGCAGAGTTTCAGGCGTGGATGGAGCGCTACTGGAGCATTCGTTGGCTTGGCCAGCGGGCCGGACAGGCGGGCGAGTTTTGGCAGCTGTCTGAGGCTGCGGAGCCCCTTGTCCTGGAGGCCGTGGCGACCCGACAAGAAGGACAGTTCCGACTGCGTGCCGCGCCCATCAGCGTGCGGATCTCGGAGTGGTCGCAGTTGGCACCCGGTACCGAGGTCGAGGTTCGACTCCTGCGGGCCGATGGGCTAGAGGTGAGCATCGAGGCCAAAGGGGTTCGGGTGGTCTCCGCTGCTGAGGTCGACCGCTATGCGGTCCTCGGCGACCCCATCTCCCACAGCAAGAGCCCGGTCATTCACCAAGCCTTTGCCGAGCAGTTCGATGAGGCCATGCAGTACAGCGCCATTCAGGTGGGCGCATCCGAGTTCGCCGAGCGGCTCGATGCCCTGGCCCAGGAGGGCTACCGAGGCATGAACCTCACCATTCCCCTCAAGGAGGTGGCCTTTGCCCTGCTGCAGGCGAGGGGCTGGCCCATCAGCCCAAGGGCCAGCAGTGCCCAGGCGGTCAACACCCTAATCCGAATCGATCAAGGCTGGCAGGGGGACAACACCGACGGTGCGGGCCTGGTTCGGGACATTCAACGCCTGCTGGCGGTGGCGTCTCTGGCCGGCCACTCGATCCTCATCCTGGGGGCTGGTGGCGCAGCCCGCGGTGTCGTGGGGCCCCTGCTGGATGCCGGTGCCGGCCCCATCTGGATGGCCAACCGCAGCCTGGATCGGGCCGCAGCAGTGGCCGCCGACCACGCCGCGGCCTCGGTAGTGGCAACGTCGTTGATGCCCCTGGCCCCCGGCCATGCGGCCGACCGTCCCTTGGTGCCAAGCCTGATCATCAACGCCACGGCCGCAAGCCTGCAGGGCGACGACCTGGCCATCGACCCTGCGCTTTTCGCGGGTGCCCAGCTCGTGGTGGACATGATGTACGGCGCCGGCCTCACGCCGTTTCTTCAGGCCGCGCGTGATGCTGGTGCACCATTGGTGGCCGATGGCCTGGGCATGCTCGTGGAGCAGGCGGCCGAAAGTTTTTGTGCCTGGCGGGGCCGACGGCCCGAGACAGGGCCTGTGCTCGAGCACCTGCGCGGCCTCTTGGAGCAGGCCGCATGAGCAGCACCCTGCAGATGCGAGACCCCGAGGCCGGCCCTCACGCCCTGGAGGAAATTCAGTCCCTGCTGCACCGGTTTCGGGTGGAGGCAGAGCTTGTGCATCGGGAGCAGCTTGCCGGCGATGACGCCCGCAAGGGTCTGGTGGAACAGTTGGTGGCCAAGCAGCAATTGGCTGTGCTCTCGCCAAAGATTCGGGCCTTGCATGCGGCCGACGTGGCCTATGTCTTGGAGGGGCTGCCGCTGGAGCAGCGGATGCTGATTTGGTCGCTGGTGCCGGATGCGTTGCATGCCGATGTCATGGTGGAACTCGGCGAGCCCGTTCGGGCCAGCATCATCGAGCGCATGACCCGAGAGGCCCTCATTCGCATGGCCCAGGCACTCGACACCGACGACCTTGCGGCCCTGGCCGATGAGCTGCCGGCCGAGGTGGTGGAGCGGGTTCAGCAGGGCCTGACCATCGAGGAGCGTGAGCAGCTGCGGGCGGCCATGTCCTACCCTGAGGACAGCGTCGGGGCTCGCATGGATTTTGAAATGGTCACCATCCGAGACGATGTGACCTTGGAGGTCGTGCTGCGCTATCTGCGCCGGTTCGAGGACTTGCCTGACCACACTGACCAGGTCTTTGTGGTCGACCGCAAGGAGGTGCTGCAGGGCCTGCTGCCCCTGGCCAAGCTGCTGGTCCATGAGCCCGAAACCCTGGTGGCCGATGTCATGCGGCGTGATGCCCTCTCACTCAATGTGCTCGACGAGGCCATCGACGCGGCCCAGGCCTTTCAGCGCTACGACCTCGTCTCTGCCCCCGTGGTGGATGAGTCCGGGCGACTGGTGGGTCGCCTGACCATCTCAGAGGTCGTTGATGTGATTCAGGAGGAGAGTGGGGCCGAGGTGCTTGCCCAGGCCGGCCTTCGCGAAGAGGAGGACCTCTTTGCCTCTGTCTGGGCCTCGGCCAAGAACCGTTGGCTCTGGCTCGCCCTGAACCTGTGTACGGCGTTTTTTGCATCGCGCGTGATCGGTGCCTTTGAGGGCACAATCGAGCGGGTGGTGGCCCTCGCGGCCCTCATGCCCATTGTGGCGGGCATTGCCGGCAACTCGGGCAACCAGACCATGACCCTCTTCATTCGCTCCTTGGCGATGGGCCAGGTGAGCGGGTCGAATGTGCGGCGCCTGATTGCCAAGGAGCTCTCGATTGCGGGCTTGAACGGCCTCGTCTGGGGCTCGGTGGCAGGGGCCTTTGCCTGGCTGCTCTATGCCGACACGGCCCAAGGGCCCCTGCTGGGCCTGGTGATGATGATGGCCATCATGCTGAACCTGCTGGTGGGGGCATTGGTGGGGCTGTTGGTGCCCTTGGCACTTGATCGGATGGGGCGAGATCCAGCCCTTGGGTCGTCGGTGCTGCTCACCTTCACCACCGACTCCATGGGCTTTCTGTTCTTCTTAGGCCTGGCAACCTTCTTATTCTGAGTCGGCCTGCCAGTGGCCGCTTCGGCCGCCTGATTTCTCCAGCAGTTTGACATCGCCGATCACCATGCCGCGGTCGATGGCCTTGACCATGTCGTAGACGGTGAGCAGGCCCACCTGCACTGCCGTGAGGGCCTCCATCTCGACACCCGTCTTGCCGGTGAGCCCAACGGTCGCCGTGCATCGAACCGCCTGATGCTCCGGCTCACAACGGAGTTCCACTGCCACCTTGGTGATGGCCAGGGGGTGGCACAAGGGGATGAGGTCGCTCGTCTTTTTGGTGGCCTGAATGGCGGCAATGCGGGCCACCGCCAAGACATCGCCCTTGGCGGCCTCGCCGCGTTGAATCACCGCAAGTGTCTCCGGCTTCATGCGAATGACACCCGTGGCTGTGGCCTCGCGTGTTGCGTCGGGCTTGCCACCAACATCGACCATGTGGGCCTGACCCTGGTCGTTGAAGTGCGTGAGTTCCATCATTCGAAGGCCTGCCTTTTCATGGTGTCATCATAGAACGAGATGACCACACAGACCTCCAGGCTGCGCCTGCGCCTTGAATCCGCACCTGCCAGGGTGTTGCTCGGCCTGACCCTGGCCCTGTTGGTCTATCTGCCCTGGGCGTCCCTGTCGGCCCAGTCCAGTGCAAGCCTGCCGGCCCTGGGGGAGGCGACGGTCGACGAACTCTCTTTGCCCGCCGAGCGGCGCCTGGGCCGCAGCATCTTTCATCAGATTCGTCGGGCCGGGGTTGTGCTCGATGACCCCGAGCTCGAGGACTATCTTCAGGCGCAGTCCTGGCGGCTTCTGCAGACGGCCGTGGCCCAGGGCCTGCTACTGCCTGGTGCGAGCCTTGCGCCAGAGGCCTTTCGGCTCTTTGCCCTTCAGGACCGCAGCATCAATGCCTTCGCCCTGCCGGGTGGCTACATTGGCGTGCACACCGGGCTGGTGGTGCAGGCCCAGACGGAATCCGAACTGATGTCGGTGCTGGCCCACGAGATCGGCCATGTCACCCAGCGGCACATCTCCCGCATGATCGGGCAGCAACGCCAGTCCACCGGCGTGATGATGGCTGCAGCGATCCTCGCAGCCCTGGCGGCCTCGAGCAGCCCGGATGCGGCCGCGGGGGTGTTGTCCTTGGGGCAGACGGTGGCCGTGCGTGAACAGCTCGCCTTCTCGCGCGATGCGGAGCGTGAGGCTGACCGTGTTGGGCTCTCACTGCTCGAGGGGGCCGGATTCGATCCCGAGGGCATGCGTGCACTGTTTGAGCGGCTTGCAAAGGCCTATCGGTTTGCCGAGACCGATGCCCCTGGCTGGATGCGAACCCACCCCCTGACGGCCGAGCGAATCACCGACGTGGCCTCGCGCCTGCAGCTGCGTCCGGCCCAGGGGCCGGTGGCCGATGCGGTGGAGTTCGGCTGGCTGCAGATGCGGCTGCGGGTTCGGCAGGACCCTTCGGTGGATGCCCTGCGCGCCCTGGAGGCCAACTGGCGTTCGGGCCTGACTGGGCCGACGGTCTCGGCCGCGGCGCGCGCGCGACTCTTGTATGGCCTTGGCTGGATTGCCCTGGCCCTTCGCCAGTTCGAAGAGGGCCTGGCCTTGGTGCCGCCGCTCTTGGAGGCGGTTCGAACCCTGCCCGATGCCGAGCAGGCCAGCCTGGTGCCGATGGCGGCCCGGCTTGAGCAGGCCCTGCAGATGGGCCGAGGGAATTGGGCTGTGGCCCTGCGCCTGGGGGATCAGCTCGCAGCCTCACACCCGCGCTCGATCACGGCCCGAGCCCTCATTCGCAATGCGGGGCAGGCGGCCCTCGAGGCGGGGAATCACGCGGATGCCCTCGCACGTGCGCAGCGATACACGGGCGCCTTCCCCGATGACCTGGAGGGCTGGCGCCTGCTGGGCCGCGCAGCCGAGGCACAGGGCCGCCCGGTGCTTGCCAGCTTGGCGGCTGCGGAGGCTTATGCCCTGTTAGGCGCCTGGGCGGCTGCGGTGGACCAGCTCGAGCGGGGTCGCAAACAGAAGGACCCCGACTTTCTGCTGCTCTCGCGGATGGATGCGCGACTGGCCACCTTCCGCACCGAACTCATGAACGAAAAACCACCGTCTTCTTCCCGTTGAGCAGGATTCGACGCTCGGCATGCCATTTCACGGCCCGGGCGAGCACCCGAGACTCAATGTCGGCCCCAATCTGACTGAGCGACTCCGCGTTGAGGCTGTGGTCGACGCGCTCGATGTCCTGCTCAATGATGGGGCCCTCGTCGAGGTCGGTGGTGACGTAGTGGGAGGTGGCCCCGATGATCTTCACGCCCCGCGCAAATGCTTGCGCATAGGGCTTGGCGCCTTTGAAGCTGGGCAGGAAGGAGTGATGGATGTTGATGGCCTTCCCAGACCAGGCCGCGCAGAGCGCTGGCGACAGAATCTGCATGTAGCGCGCCAGCACCACGAGCTCAGCCCCGGTGGACTGGGCCAGCGCCTGCAAGGCCGCCTCTTGCTGAGGCTTGGTGTCGGCCGTGATGGGCAGGTGATGGAAGCCGATGTTGTGGTGGGACACCAAGGCCTCGAAGTCTCGGTGGTTTGAGCCCACGCCGACCACCTCAATGGGCAGCTGGCCATTGGCGGCTCGAAAAAGCAGGTCGTTGAGGCAGTGTCCGAATTTCGAGACCAGCACCAGCACCTTGAGCTTGCGGTGGGCGGGCGTGAACTGCCATTGCATCTGATGCGAATCGGCCAGGCCAGAGAATGCCTCGCCAAAGGCGTCGGGCGTGAGGGCGGCCGGGCCTTCCACATGCACGCGCATGAAGAAGAGGCCCGTCTCTGGATCGCCAAACTGGGCGGAGTCGAGGATGTTGCAGCCCTGCTCAAAGAGCCGCTCGGCCACGCGATAGACAAGGCCTTTGGCGTCGGGGCAGGAGAGGGTCAGGATGTGCTCGTGTCGTATGGCGTTCATTGGGGGTGTGGCCCTGGGTTGCGTGGAGGAAGCAGGCGCAGGATGCGATCGGGCGAGATGCCCTGAAGGCAGGCGTTGGTCTTTAGGGGGCAGGTTCTCTGGAAACAGGGGCTGCAGTCGAGCCCGGCCGACACGAGCGTGACGCAAGGGCCACGGGCTGGCGTGTGCTGTGGGTCGGTGGAACCGTAAATGCCGATCACCGGCCGGCCCAGGGCGGCGGCCACATGCATGAGGCCGGAGTCGTTGCTCACCACCGCCTGGGCATCGGACAAGATCGACATGGCCTGGGCCAGGCTCGTCTCGCCGGCAAGCAGCTCAAGGCGTGCCGTTCGTGCTGCGGGAATGAGGCTGGCAATGGCAGCCTGGACTTCTCGGTCGGCCTGGGTGCCGAGGATTGCGACCTGGCCCTCTTGGCCGAGCCAGTCGGTGGCCACGGCGGCGAAATGTTGGGCGGGCCACTGCTTGGCAGGCCCATAGGCTGCACCCGGGCAGATCACCAGAAGCCCTGGCGGCGTGCCTGCATCGGGGTGGGACGCGTCTGGCCCGGCAGCCCTCGCAGTGCGCGCTCCGGCGGGCGTATGGAGTGTTGGTGTGGCCTGAAGGGCTGACTCAGGTGAGTCGGCCAGGGCTGCGTACTGCGCAGGCTGAGATGGGCCACGGGCGGTGTCGGCCTGTGGCCGCCGAATGTCGTTGAGCAGGCCCAGCCGCCATTCGCCGCGCAGGCCTCGCCGGTTCGGAATGCCCGCCATCCAGGGCACCAGGGCCGCCTTCCAACTATTTGGGCAGACCACGGCCCGGTGGTAGGCCTCTGGCCGGAGGGTCTGGGCCAGCGCCCGCCGGGCCGACCACTCGAGCTTGCCGCGGGTCCATTCCACTGGCCAGACGCGTCGAACCCCTGGCATGGCCTGATAGACGGGTGCGAGTGCTGAAAGACTCAGAACATCCACGGGCCCGCGGCGGGCCAGATCCGCCAGCAGGGGTTGGGCCATGACCGCGTCGCCGAGCCACTGTGGGCCCACCACCAGGCAGCTGTCAGTGTCCGCCAGCAACGGCGCCTTCTGCCAATTGGTACTGGGTGCCACAGTACGGGCAGGTGGCCTGGCCATGGTCGAATTCTAGGAAGACCTTGGGATGGCTCGACCAGAGTGGCATGGCCGGATTGGGGCAGTGGGCCGGAAGGTCTTTTGCCTGAACAAGCACGGGGGATGGGCTGCCGGGTGAGGTCATGAAGGCGTTCCTCAGATGACTGCGAGCCAATGGGCGTAGGCCGGTGCCTTGCCACTGACCGCATCAAAAAAGACGGACTGGATTTTGGTGGTGATCGGGCCGCGTGCGCCGTCCCCGATGACCCGATCGTCGAGCTCGCGGATGGGCGTGACCTCCGCAGCCGTGCCGGTGAAGAAGGCCTCGTCGGCACAGTAAATCTCATCTCGGGTGATGCGCTTCTCGATGACGGTCAGGCCGAGGTCTTGGGCGATGGTGATCACCGAGTCTCGGGTGATGCCATCAAGGCAGGAGGCGAGGTCTGGCGTGTAGACCTTGCCATTGCGAATCACGAAGAGGTTTTCGCCAGAGCCCTCGGAGGCATAGCCATCGGTGTCGAGCAGAAGGGCCTCGTCATAGCCTTGTGCAGCTGCTTCTTGGTGGGCCAGGATGGAGTTGATGTAGTAGCCGCAGGCCTTGGCCCGCACGAGAGAGACATTCACGTGGTGCCGGGAAAAGGAGGAGGTCTTGACCCGAATGCCTTTGTTGAGGCCATCTTCACCGAGGTAGGCTCCCCAGGGCCATGCGGCAATGGCCACATGAATGGTGTTGTTCACGGCGGCAATGCCAAGCTTCTCCGAACCAATCCAGGCAATGGGCCGCAGGTAGCAGGACTTCAATTCGTTGGCCTTGACCACTTCAATCTGCGCCGCCTCCAGTGTGGCCGCATCGAAGGGGACCTTCATTTGAAAAATTTTGGCCGAATTCAAGAAGCGCTGGGTGTGGGCCTTGAGCTGAAAAATGGCGCTGCCGGTGGGGGTCTCGTAGCAACGAACACCCTCAAAGACGCCCATGCCGTAGTGCAGGGTGTGGGTCAGCACGTGGATCTTGGCGTCTCGCCAAGGCACGAGCTTCCCATCCATCCAGATCCATCCATCGCGATCTGCCATCGACATCGTGTTGCTCCAAAGGGGTTCGAGAAGGGATCGATTCTACCCAGTGCGCTGTCGGATCGCCGCCAGGGGCCGAATGGCCTCGGGCGCGGCCGAGAAGACCTCTGCCCAGAGCGCTTGGACCGCCGCCCGTTCGGGCTCGAGCAGGTCGGGCTCGACCCGGGCCGAGGCGGCACCAGAGAGCCGAATGCGATGCTGGTGCTGTCGAAACCGGCGATAGGCGTCGGCGGTGGCCTCGGCCAGGGGCCTCGATATCAGGCCAATGTCGGCGGCCCGACGCAGCAGTGCAATATTGCCCAGGTTGTCCGTGAGGCTGGGGTGCGCATGGGCATGGCCCAGCACCAAGGCCTGCACCATGAACTCAATGTCCACCATGCCGCCGGTGTCGTGCTTGAGGTCGAACTGCCCGCTCGGATTGGGGTGCCCCTCATGCATTTTCTCGCGCATGGCCAGAATCTCCTCCAGCAGGCTTGCCTGGTCGCGCGGCATGCGCAGAATCTCGATGCGTGCCGATTCGAAGGCCTGGCCGATCTCGGCATCGCCCGCACAGAATCGCGCCCGGGTCAGGGCCTGATGCTCCCAGACCCAGGCCTGCTCCTTCTGGTACCGAATGAAGCCCGGAAGGTCAGACACCAGAAGGCCCGCATTGCCGTTGGGCCGCAGGCGCAGGTCGATCTCGAAGAGGCTTCCGGCCGCCGTGGTGGTGGAGAGCCAGACATTCATTCGCTGGGCCAGGCGTGCATAACGCTCTTGGGCCAACTCGTGCGGGTCATCGTGCACAAAGATGAGGTCGAGGTCGGAGGCGTAGCCCAGTTCCTTGCCCCCGAGCTTGCCGTAGGCAATCACAGCAAAGCGGGGTGTGTCCCGATGCTTCTTCGGAGTGGCGACCCAGGCCGCCTGCAGCGTGGCTCGAATCAGGCAGTCGGCCAGGGCCGAGAGCTGGTCTGAGAGTCGTTCCACGGTCCAGAGGCCTTCGAGGTCTTGCACCAGCAGGCGAAAGGTCTGCGCATGGTGGGCCTCGCGAAGGAGGTCCATCTGTCGTTCCACATCCGGTGCATCGCCGAGTCGTGCCTCGGACATTTGCCGCTCCAGGTCGAGGGCGAATGCGCTCAGGTCCGGCGGGTCCATCAACGTGCGACTGTCGAGCAGTTCATCCAGCACGATGGGGTGTCGTCGCAGGTAGTCAGACGCCCAGGAGGATGACTCCACCACACGGGCGACACGGGCCATGGCCTCGGGGTATTCGTCAAAGAGTGCGAGATATGACGCTCGGCGGCCGAGCGAATCTAGTAGGGCCTCAAGACCCTGACGAACCAGTGCGGGCTGTTGGCTTGCATTGGCATGCTGCTCGATGAGCGCCTTGACCCTTCCCATTCGGCTCTCGCGGTCGGTCGGTCTAGGCCGAGGCTCCTCTGATGGGTCTGCCTGCGTGGTGTCGTCCCGGCGGAAGAGCTTGTCAAAGAGCACCGACACCCGCTGCTGGCGAATCACGATGGCCTCGGCCAGTGCATCTGCATTTGCCAGGCCCATGGCAGATGCAGCCCGCTCGTATGCGCTGGTCGAGCCGCCAAGCACATGGGTCTGGGCGTCTTCGTCGTACTGGAGCCGGTGCTCCAGTCGTCGCCAAAAGCCATAGGCCTCTTGGAGGTCTCGGACCTCATCGTCGCTCAGACGGCCTTGCTCTCTGAGCGTGGCGAGCACCGCCCGCGTGCTGCGGTCTCGCAGTCGCTCTTCTCGGCCGCCACGAATGAGTTGAAACAGCTGGGCAATGAACTCGATCTCTCGAATGCCGCCGCGGCCAAGCTTGACATCCACCGGTGTGTGGCTGCCGGCGAGCCGCGCCTCTCGTCGCTGGCTTCGACGCTCGGCCTCCTCTCGAATCTGGCCGTGGAGCTCTCGCAGGGCCGCCAGGGCATTGAAGTCCAGGTAACGTCGAAAGACAAAGGGCCGGCGTATGGATTCCAAGGCCTCCAGGCTGGCCTCAAAGAGAGCCGGGCTTTGGAAGACAGGCTGGTTCACCACCCTCGCCTTGATCCAGGCATAGCGTTCCCATTCGCGGCCTTGAACGATGAGGTAATCCTCGAGCATGGCCAGGCTGCAAATCACAGGCCCAGCATCGCCGTTGGGCCGCAGCCGCAGGTCCACTCGAAAGACAAAGCCCTCGGCAGTGGGCTCGGCCAGGAGGGCTGACATGCGTCGGGCGACCTTGCCGAAGAAGCTGCTGAGGTCGATCTGGCTGCCCACGGTGCCGTCTTCAAGGGGCACGCCAGTGGTCTGACCGTCGTCTGGAATGAGGTAGATGAGGTCGACATCGGAGGAGGCATTGAGCTCGTGCCCCCCCAGCTTTCCCATTCCAACAATCAGCAGGTCGACTGGCTGTCCGTGCGGGTCTTGTGGTGTGCCGTGCCGGCCTGCAAGTCCCTGGGCGGCCACCGCATAGGCCAATTGAATGGTCTGCTCTGCCAGTGCGCTGATGGACGATAGGTTCTCGGAGAGGTCGGAGAGCCCCGCCAGGTCTCTGGCCATGATGGCCAGCAAGGCGCTGTTGCGGAACTGGCGCAGGCTCGCCGCTGCATCGTGGGAGGGTTCGGTGATTTCTGGCCAGCGGGCTGCCAGGTGCTCCTTCAGGTGCGAGGCCGTGATGGCCCTGGAGGGGTCCATCAGCAGGCCTGCGGCATCGAGCCGTGCCAGGGATCGCCTTGCGAAGCCGGAGTGGTCGGCAGCGACCTCGTAGGCGTGGTGCAGGGCCATGATGAATGCGTCTCCCCGGATGGTTGGGCTATGCCAGAATTTGGATCATGCCACCGCCCAGCGCCCCGTCCTCGCAGCCGTTCCCGGCGCAGGCGTCCTTGAGGCGCTGGCTGCGTGCCCTGGTCTGGCTGGCGACGGCCAGCCTCGTGATCGTGGCCCTGGCCGCCATGGGATTTCGCTGGGTGGTCTGGCCAAAGATCGCAGACCTTCTGAATGACCCGGTGGCGCTGGCCGAGCAGGCAGCACCGTATCTGGCGACCGAGGGACACCGGTTGGATGCCTTCGGGGCCTCAGCCCACTGGCGAGACCTTCTCATCCCCACCATCGAAGTGGAGCGAATCAGCCTTCGCTCGGCCCAGGGTGAGCTTCTGGTCCAGGCTGATCAACTCCGAGCCGACTTTGGCCTGCGCAGCCTCATGTCCATTTGGACCGGCCAGCCGGTCTTTGCGAAGCTGGCTGCGGAACGCCTGCAGATCGCGCTGGCCCGAGAGGCCAATGGCGACATTCGCCTCGGGGGTTTTCGGTTGGCCCAGACAGAGGCGGATGGCCCTGGTCTGATGGCCCTCTTGGGCAGACAGGGGCCGCTGGCCATCGGCCGCGCCGAGCTGCATTGGCAGGATGCAGCCACCAACACGAGCGATGTCGCCGAGGGCCGGGTGGACTTTCAGGGCCTGGCCCTGCACCTTCGTGGAGACGAGACCGTGATTGGGTTGGACGCGGTGGCGCTCTCGCCCTTGTCAGAGCTCCTGGCGCGGCGCCTGCCGGGCCTCAAGATGGGTGGGCGGCTGTCTCAAATGGAGGTGGGCTGGCAGGGTGCGCTCCCCGACCTGGCCCATCTGGATGTCGTCCGCGATCTTGCGCGCCTGCAGCTGCGTGCTCGGCTGGATGAGGTTGGCCAGGAGGGCCTGCCGACGGTGCCGGCCTGGTCGGGCCTGAGCGGCTCCGTGGTGGCCAATCGCGCAGGCGGCAGTCTCACCCTTCAGAGCACAGGCTTCTCGATGGCGTCCGACGGCTTCATGCGAGAGCCTCGGCTGGCGATGGCGTCTTTGGCGGGCTCATTGAAGTGGTCCGACCTTCAACTGGCCGCCGGTGAGGGAGCAGACCCATGGCCAAGGCTCGCTGCCGTGGATGCAACGATTCAGGGGCTGAATGTCTCTGACGAGGGCCTGGTCTTGGATGTGTCGGGCCGATGGCAATACCGAGGCCAGGGGCTCGGTGTTGCGAACCTCCAGGGCACGGTGGGCGGGCTGCTCCCCACGCGGGTGGCCGAGCTCTTGCCCCGGGCCCTGGGCAATCAAACCCACGCCTGGATTGCTCGGGCCTTTGAGTCTGGGCGGCCAGTGTCTGGGAATTGGTCACTTGATGGCCCCTTGGCCGACTTCCCATTTCGGGCGCCCGGGACGGGCAGCTTTCAGGCGCGTCTGCGCTTCGAAGACCTGCAACTCCGTTTCGCTCGACAGTGGCCGGTCATCGATGGTGCCTTTGTTGACCTCCGGTTCGATGGCCCCCGGATGACGGTCTCGAGCCGGCAGGCGCGCATGCTGGAAAATCCCTTGGTGGTGGTCGAGGGCGAGATTGCGGATGTGCTGGCCAGCCAGCCCATGCTGGTGCTCAAGGGCCGTTTTGAGAGTGAGCTGCCCACCTTGTTGGCGGCGGTGAATCAGTCCCCGGTGCGCAACATGCTGGGCGACCTCACCGTGGATGCTCAGGCCAAAGGTGCTGCCAGCCTTGACCTGTCCCTGACCGTCGACCTTCACGACACCGACAAGACCACGGCCGACGGACTGCTCACGGTCGATGGTGCCGACCTCCTCCTGGCGGGCGGGTTTCCAGCGGTCTCTGGCCTAACAGGCGCGCTGAGGTTTTCAGACCGAGGCCTGGTGAGCGTGGACTGGAAAGGCCAGTCCCTTGGAGGGCCCCTGCAACTCGCCCACCGGCCTGCAGAGAATCGGGAGACCCGATTGGCGGTGACGGGATCACTCGAAGGCGGTGCCTTGGAGACCTGGCTGGGCAGCGCCCTGGACTTCCCGTTCCGAGGCGTGCTCAACGGCCGAACGCCTTACGAGGTGTCGGTGCTGATTCGGCCGGGTCAGGTCGACCTCGATGCGCAGTCGAGCCTGAAGGGCTTGTCGGTCAGGCTGCCGGTGCCGGCCCGCAAGCTGTCGGATGAAGACTGGGGGCTGCGGCTGGGGCTGGCCCAGCGCCGTTCGGCCACTGGCAGCCGTGTGGCCCGCTGGACCTTGCGAACGGAGCGGGGCCCGCTGCAGGCCTTGGTGGAGCAGCGTCGCCCGGGACCAGGCGCAACAGGCCGCTCCAAGGGCCTGGTCAGTCTTGGGCTGCCCATGGCCGAACCCACCCTCGACGGCACCGTCGTGCGGGTGGCCGCTCCCAGGCTGCACTTGGGGCGTTGGCTCGATGCATTGGATCGCAGGGTGGTGACGCCTGCGCCAGGGCAGGTGTCGTCTCTCACAGGGGGGCTGACACGATTGGAGGTGAGCGCGGGCCGCATGGCGCTCGATGGGGGAACGGCCCTGTCGACCGTGCAGGCCCAGGTGGCCCAGCAGGCGGGCGCCTGGGTGGTGGATCTGCAGTCCCAGGAGGCGGTGGGCCGCATCAATTGGCAGCCCAATGCGCAGTCGAGCCGGCGTGGCCAGGCCTCCCGGGGCTCGGTCACAGCCCGCCTCAGTCGTCTCTGGCTCTCGCCGAGTCGTGGCCCGAGCAGCCTGTCGGCCGGCGAAGCCCCGGAGGACGACCTGCAGTCGCTGACCGCCATCAGTCAGGCGCGCCGATGGCCCAGTGTGGATTTGGTGGTCGAGGATTTCCGTCGAGGCCCCCAACAGTTTGGCCGGCTCACGCTCGATGCAGCGCCATCACTGCAGGAGGCAGCCTGGCAGATTCGGTCGGTGGTGATCGATAACCCCGACGCCAGCCTGCGCGGGAGTGGCCGTTGGGAGGCGTCCCCGCAGCAGGTGGGCACGTCTCAGACCAGTCTCGATCTGGTGTTGGACATTAAAAGCAGTGAAGGCCTGCTCACCCGTCTTGGTCATCCGGGCCTGCTGCGGGCGACACCAGGTCAGCTCAAGGGCCAGCTGCGTTGGCCGGGCGCGCCGGTCGAC
The DNA here is from genome assembly GCA_041163175.1 of Pseudomonadota bacterium. Classification (GTDB taxonomy): domain Bacteria; phylum Pseudomonadota; class Gammaproteobacteria; order Burkholderiales; family Burkholderiaceae_A; genus Hahnella. Next base: position 20,386 of record JBEARM010000015.1, read on the forward strand.
TTTCGCGTGTCTCAACTCGGCGGGCAGCTTGCACTGGATCTCCAGCAGGGGCAGTTCCTCAAGGCCGAGCCAGGCCTCTCTAAGCTGGTCAGTGTTGTCAACCTTCAGTCGCTGCCCAAGCGCATCACACTCGATTTTCGCGACATCTTCTCTGCGGGCTTTGCCTAC
>JBEARM010000016.1:0-19716 GCA_041163175.1 Pseudomonadota bacterium
CGCCCATGGCCTGGGCTGGGCGAGCGTGGAGGAGATTGATGCGCACAACATCTTGGTGGCCACCTGCATGGCCATGGCCCGCGCCGTGTCGGCCTGTGTGAATGCGCTGGGGCCCGCCGGCGCTGTGCAGGCCCATGCCCAGGTGCTGGTGGATGGCAGCGTGCATCCGCAGCGCCACGTGGGCGTGCAGCGGTGGCCATGGGCGACCCAGACCATTGTTGCTGGCGATGCGACGGTCGCGGCCATCTCCGCAGCTTCGATTCTGGCCAAGCAGGCGCGCGATCGGCTCATGGCAGAGCTGGATGCCTTGCATCCGGGCTATGGGCTGGCCAAGCATGCCGGCTATGGCACTGTGGCCCACCTTGCAGCCCTTCAACGGCTGGGCCCCTCATCCATCCACCGTCGCTCCTTTGGCCCTGTTGCGGCCTTGTTGGCGAGGCCCTGATGGAGCGGATCGAGTCTGCGCAGAACGAGCGCTTCATGACGCTGCGCCGCCTTGCAACCGAACCGCGGACGCGGCGTGCCCTGGGTCAGTGCTGGCTCGAGGGCCTGCGGCTGGTGGAGGCAGCCATGTCACAGGCGGCGTTGCAGACATCGGCTGCCCATCGGGCAGTGGAGTTGGTACTGTCCGCATCGGTGGCGGCAGTGCCGTCTGACCGTGCAGCGCGCCTCATCTCACAGGCACATGCATTGGGGGTGCCCATGCTCGTGCTGGCCGATACCTTGTTTGCCAAGGTGTCTCAGGTGGTCCAGGAGCAGGGCATCGGTCTGGTCTGGGCCACGGCAGAGTCTCACGCCACCGACCCTGCAAGACTCGATGCGATGGCTGGCGATGGCATGGTGCTCGATGGCGTGCAGGACCCGGGCAACGTGGGTGCCCTTGTGCGGGTGGCGGCGGCCGCTGGGCTGGGCTGGATGGTCAGCACCAAGGGCACGGCGGAGGTCTGGTCACCCAAGGCCCTCCGCGCGAGCATGGGTGGTGTCTTTGGCCTGAGGCTGATCGAGGGTGCCTCCGCGGAGGACGCGCTCACGGTGGTCTCAGGCATCGGTGCGACGCCAATCGCCACGGTGGCACCGCTTGGCGACGCACTCGGTGATAGGCATTCGCCGAAGTACACAGAGAGTTTGTTTTCTCAGGAAGGCCGGCTCTCGCAGCCAGCGCCTGTGGCCTGGGTGTTTGGTCAGGAGGGGTCGGGCATCTCCGCGGCACTCCTGCAGTGGCCAGAGTTGCTGCGCCTCACGATTCCGCAGGCGGCCGCGGTGGAGTCTCTCAATGTGGTAGCCGCCGCAGCCGTCTGCCTGTTTGAGCGGCGCCGTCGGCTCCTCAGCGGCCAAGGGCCAGCGTGTTGAGAATGGTGGTGGCGATTTCCTCGATGGACTTTGTGGTTGTCGAGAGCCACTGAATACCCTCTCGCCGCATCATCGACTCCGCGGCGGCGACCTCGTACCGGCAGTTCTCCAGGGTGGCATAGCGTGAGCCGGGCCGGCGTTCGTTTCGAATGTCAGACAGACGCACCGCATCGATGGTCAGGCCAAAACACTTTGTCTTGAACGGCTCGATGGCGCCGGGCAGTTTGTCTCGGTCGAAATCCTCTGGAATGAGCGGGTAGTTGGCCACCTTGAGCCCGTACTGCATGGACAGGTAGAGGCTTGTGGGGGTCTTGCCACTGCGCGAGACCCCGATGAGGATGACATCGGACTCGTGCAGGTTGGTTGCGGTCTGGCCATCGTCGTGGGCCAAGGAAAAGTTGATGGCCTCAATGCGGTTCTTGTAGGCATCGGAGTCGGTGGCGTGGTGGAAGCGTCCGATCGTGTGATTGGACTTCACGCCCAGTTCACGCTCGAGGGGCTCGACAAAGGTCTGGAAGAGGTCGAGGTGCAGGGCCTTGGTCTCACGGATGCGCTGGCTTGTCTGCGGGCTCACCAGGGTCGAGAAGACGATGGGCGGCTTGCCATCGGTCACACCTTGGGCGTCGATCTCTCGCGCCGCGGCCTCAGCCTTGTCGATGGAGTCAACAAAGGGCAGGCGTCGGTGGGCGAATCGGAGCTGGTCGAACTGGGCGAGGATGGAGCTGCCCATGGTCTCGGCCGTGATGCCGGTTCCGTCCGAGACAAAAAAGACTGTGCGTCCTGCTGCTTTGACCTCAACCATGGCTGCCCTTTACAGGTGGTGAGAAGGCACGGGTGAACCCGTTTAAAATCCCGTCAACTTAAAAATTTTCAACATCTTAGGAGAAGTTCCATGAGTACCACAAAAGCCGCTGGCGGCCTCGGCCAACGCCTGGTTGTGCCATTTGAGTCGTTGCGCATGACCGATGTGGATGCCGTGGGGGGCAAGAATGCCTCCCTCGGGGAAATGATCAGCCAGCTCACGGCCTCGGGTGTTCGGGTGCCTGGTGGCTTTGCCACCACCGCCCATGCCTTTCGAGTCTTTCTGCAGCACGAGAAGCTTGAGGATCGCATCGCCAAACGATTGGAGGGCTTGAACACCGAGGATGTCCGTGCACTGGCAGCCTGTGGGGCAGACATTCGGCAGTGGGTCGTGGATACGCCCCTGCCGCCTGCCCTCGAGGCGGAAATTCGGGCCGCATTCGAGAAGCTGGTGGCCACCGAGGGTGCCGAGGCCTCCTGGGCTGTGCGTTCATCGGCCACAGCCGAAGACCTCCCGGATGCCTCCTTTGCGGGCCAGCAGGAGACCTTCTTGAATGTGGTGGGCATCGAGGATGTGCTCGACAAGATCAAGCATGTCTTTGCCTCGCTCTACAACGATCGGGCCATCAGTTACCGCGTTCATAAGGGCTTTGCCCATGCCGATGTCGCCCTGTCGGCTGGCATTCAGCGCATGGTCCGATCCGACCTCGGGGCCGCCGGCGTGATGTTCACACTCGATACGGAATCCGGCTTTGATCAGGTGGTCTTCATCACCAGTTCCTACGGACTGGGCGAGACAGTGGTGCAGGGCGCAGTGAACCCCGACGAGTTCTATGTGCACAAGCCCATGCTAGAGGCCGGCAAGATGCCGGTCATTCGCCGCCAGATTGGCAGCAAGCTCATCAAGATGGTCTTTTCCTCGGATGAAGAGCGCCGTGCCACGGGCAAGGCTGTTCAGACCGTGGATGTCAGCGTGGAAGATCGCAATCGCTATTCTCTGAGCCGCGAGCAGGTGGTCGATCTGGCCAAGTACGCCATGATCATCGAGCGTCACTACCAGCGGCCCATGGACATCGAATGGGGCCTCGATGGCCGAGATGGCAAGCTCTTCATCCTGCAGGCCCGGCCCGAGACGGTGAAGTCTCAGCAGTCAGCTGCCGATCAGCAGATGCGCTACGCCCTGAAGGGGCAGGGCCATGTGCTGGCCAGTGGCAGAGCCATTGGGCAGAAGATTGGTTCCGGGCCGGTGCGCGTGATCACCGATTCCGCCGACATGGATCGTGTTCAGCCGGGCGATGTGCTGGTCACCGATATGACCGACCCCAACTGGGAGCCCGTCATGAAGCGTGCTGCCGCCATTGTGACGAACCGCGGTGGCCGCACCTGTCATGCCGCCATCATTGCCCGAGAGCTGGGCATTCCCGCGGTGGTGGGCTGTGGCGACGCCACCGAGCGTGTGTCCGACAACACCATGGTCACGGTCTCTTGTGCCGAGGGCGACACGGGCAACGTCTATGAGGGCCTGCTCGAGACCGAGGTCACCACCCTCGAGACGGGCGATCTGCCCGAGATCCCTGTGAAGATCACGATGAACGTGGGCAACCCGCAGCTGGCCTTCGACTTCCAGTCCATTCCCAATGCTGGTGTGGGCCTGGCCCGGCTTGAGTTCAGCATCAACAACAACATTGGTGTCCATCCGAAGGCCATTCTGGCGTATCCCCATGTGGATGCAGACCTGAAAAATGCGGTCGAGCGAATTGCCCGTGGGCACAGTTCCCCCCGAGATTTCTTTGTCGACAAGCTCGCCGAGGGGGTGGCCACCATTGCGGCGGCCTTCTGGCCCAAGCCCGTGATTGTTCGGATGTCCGACTTCAAGTCCAACGAGTATCGAAAGCTCATTGGCGGCTCGCGCTACGAGCCCGATGAAGAGAACCCCATGCTGGGCTTTCGTGGTGCCTCGCGCTACATCGCGGAAGACTTCCGGGATTGCTTTGCCATGGAGGTGGAGGCCCTGCGCCGTGTCCGCGAGGAGATGGGCCTTGTGAACATGGAGGTCATGGTGCCTTTTGTGCGCACCTTGTCGGAAGCCAAGACCGTCTGCGACCTGCTGGCCGCACATGGTCTGGGTCGAGGCAGTGGTGCCAAGCCCGATGGCACCGGCGGGCTGCGGCTCATCATGATGTGTGAGCTGCCCTCGAATGCGATTCTGGCCGATGAGTTCCTGGCCTTCTTCGATGGTTTCTCGATTGGCTCCAACGACCTTACCCAGCTGACACTCGGCCTGGACCGCGACTCGGGCCTGATTGCTGATGCCTTCGATGAGCGAGATGAGGCCGTCAAGCGCATGCTGGAGATGGCCATCGTGGCCTGTAACAAGGCCAACAAGTATGTTGGCATCTGCGGCCAGGGGCCCTCCGACCATCCCGACCTCGCCCAGTGGCTGATGGAAAAGGGCATTCAATCCATGTCTTTGAATCCGGACACCGTGATCGACACCTGGCGGAACCTGGCCAAGCGTGCCTAACGCCCATCGGGCGCTCCATGAAAAAGCCCCGCGTGATCAGCGCGGGGCTTTTTTTGTGGTGACTTCAATCGACTTACTGAATCACCTTCACCAGCTCACGCTTTCCACCCTTGGAGGTGTATAGGGTGAGGGTGCCGCCATTGATGTCCCCATTCTTGTCGAATGAGATGGGCCCGGTGACCCCGTCGTACTTGATCTTGGCGAGTTCGGGCAGATACTTCTTGGGGTCGGTGGAATCCGCCTTCTTCATGGCTTCCACCATGACCATGGTGGCGTCGTAGACATAAGGGGCATAGAGCTTCACCTCGGCCTTCATTTCTTTTTGGAAGCGGGCCCGGAAGGCCTTGTCCTTTTCAACATACTTGCCCACCACACCGCCGGCCTCAGCGCAGTAGACCATGCCATTGCCCAGGGCATCGCCCGCGAGCTTGGGCAGCTCCGTGGTGCAGATGCCATCACCGCCCATGAACTTGGCCTGAATACCAAGCTGCTTGAGCTGGCGCAGCATGGGCCCCGCCACGGCATCCATGCCGCCGTAGAAGACCACATCGGGCTTCTTCCCCTTGATGTTGGTCAGGATGGCCATGAAGTCGGTGGCCTTGTCGGTGGTGTACTCGCGGCCAACAATCTTGCCGCCAGCCGCCTGCACGCCCTTGGCGAACTCATCGGCCACACCTTGGCCATAGGCGGTGCGGTCATCGATGATGGCCACGGACTTGCCCTTGAGATCGTTGATGGCATAGCGCCCCAGGGTGCCGCCGAGTTGACTGTCATTGGCCACCACACGGAAGGCTGTCTTGAAGCCCTGCAGGGTGTACTTGGGGTTGGTGGCCGAGGGCGATATCTGGGGGATGCCCGCATCCGAGTAAATCTTGGAGGCCGGAATGGTGGTGCCAGAGTTTAGATGGCCCACCACGCCGGCGACCTTGGCATCGACCAGCTTCTGCGCAGCAGCCGTGCCTTGCTTGGGGTCTGCACCGTCGTCTTCTGAGAGCAGCTCGAACTTCACGGCCTTGCCGCCAATCTTGATATTGCTCTTGTTGAGGTCGGCGATGGCGAGCTTGGCACCGGCCTCGTTGTCCTTGCCCAGGTGTGCAATGCCACCGGTCATGGGGGCTACATGGCCGATTTTGACGGTCACCGTTTGCGCATGGGCTGCGCAGGAAAAGAGTGCCGCCACGGCCAGGGCGATGGGTTTGGTGGGCAGATGTGTCATGAATGTTCTCCGCGGTGCAAAGGTTGAAAGAGAGTGAACCGTCAATCTTGAAACAGGCCTCAATTTACTCCGAAGCATGCGCTTTGCGCAGTCCTCAGGGCTCAGGTTTCACCCTAGCGGTTTTTGGTCCAGCGGTCCGGGGCCCCAGCTGCGGCCTTGGCCGCGCGCTGGGCCTCCACACGCTGCTGGCGGGCCTGCTTTGGGTCGGCCAGCAAGGGTCTGAGCAAGGCCAGTCGGTCGTTGTGCTGCACCAGGTCGGTGCTCTCCAAAAGCCGCCCGTCTCGGGCCACGCCCGAGCGCGATGCCCAGGCGGCCTGCCAGTCTGCGTCAGGTGGAATGAGGCTGCCGAGTGCCTCTATTGGCACGGGCTGGGCCAGGGTTAGACGAATTCGAATCGCCCGATCGGGCCAGGCCGCGGTGAGTTCGACCTCGATGCTCAAGGGCTGGGCTGACGGGGCAGGCCGGGCAGATTTGGCGGGGGCTCGAACAAGGCCTCTGCCCTGCACACGAAGGCATCGACGAAGCTCTTGGTGATCTGCTCAAAGACGGGCCCGATCAGTTTCTCGAGCACCTTGCTTGAGAAGTGATACTCGAGCTCGAAGGCCACCTTGCAACTGGTCTCATCCAGCGGTGTAAAGCGCCAATGGCCTTCTAAGGCCTGGAACGGGCCCTCGTGAAGGCGCATGTGGATGGCGCGACCCGGCTCGTGCTGGTTGCGGGTGGTGAAGGATTGACGAAGTCCCTTGAAGGCGATCTGAACCTGCGCGAGCACGGAGCCGTCTGGCTGGGGCGAGACGGTGGACCCCCCGCACCATGGTAAAAAGAGTGGGTAGGACGCCACGTCTGCGACCAGACCAAACATTTTGTCGGACGCGTAGGGGACCAGCACGGACTTCACGACTTCTGACATCTCGGTATTTTATGTCCATCATTGAAAACAAGAAGGCATTCCACGACTACTTCATCGAAGACCGCTTTGAGGCGGGCCTGGTGCTCGAGGGCTGGGAGGCCAAGGCGATTCGGGCGGGACGCGTCCAGATCAAGGAGGCCTATGTGGTGATCCGTCAGGCAGAGCTCTTCCTGATTGGCTGTCACATCACGGCCCTGCCCACGGCCTCCAAGCATGTGGTGCCCGACCCCATCCGCACCCGCAAGCTGCTGCTCAAGGCCGAGGAGATCAGCAAGCTCATCGGCAAGGTCGAGCGGGCAGGCTTTGCCCTGGTGCCCATCAATCTTCACTACAGCCGGGGCCGCATCAAGCTTGAGATTGGCCTGGCCAAGGGTAAAAAGCAGCATGACAAGCGTGCCACGGAGAAGGAGCGGGAGTGGCAACGGGAGAAGCAGCGCCTGGTTCGCAGCGCCACTCGTTCGGGCTGACCCCCACCGGTCGCGGGGCGTGGTGGGTCATGCCGATGCCCGTATAATTTGGCTTTGTCACAGAGGATTCCTGCTCCCATGCGCCTGCTTGAAAAGGCCCTCACCTTTGACGACGTCCTGTTGGTCCCGGCCTTCTCCGACGTCCTTCCTCGCGACACCTCGCTCGCCACACAGCTGACCCGTCGCATTCACCTGAATATTCCGCTGGTCTCGGCGGCCATGGACACCGTCACCGAGGCGCGACTGGCCATTGCCATGGCCGAGGAGGGTGGGGTGGGGATCATCCACAAGAATCTCTCAGCGGCAGCCCAGGCCGCAGAGGTCGCCAAGGTCAAGCGTTTCGAGGCTGGCGTGGTCAAAGATCCCATCACAATCTCGCCGAGCATGTCCGTGCGTCAGGTTCTTGCGCTCACGGCTGAGCGCAAAATCTCTGGCCTTCCAGTCATGGAAGGCAACACGGTGGTGGGCATCGTCACCAATCGTGACCTGAGGTTTGAGACCCGCCTGGATGAGCCTGTTCGCAGCATCATGACCCCCCGCGAGCGGCTGGTCACGGTGCAAGAGGGTGCCTCACTCGAGGAGGCCAAGGCCCTCATGCACGAACACCGCCTGGAGCGGGTGCTGGTGGTCGATGCATCCTTCCAGTTGAAGGGCCTCATTACCGTCAAAGACATTCTCAAGGGCATCGAGCACCCGCATGCGGCCCGAGACGAACTCGGAAAGCTCCGCGTGGGCGCGGCCGTCGGGGTGGGCGAGGGCACAGAGGAGCGCGTCGCTGCCTTGGTCGAGGCCGGTGTCGATCTTCTGGTGGTGGACACCGCCCACGGCCATTCCAAGGGCGTGCTCGACCGTGTGCAGTGGGTCAAGCGCAACTTCAGTGATGTCGAGGTGGTGGGTGGCAACATTGCCACGGCCGAGGCGGCCAAGGCCCTCGTGGACCATGGGGCAGACGCCGTGAAGGTGGGCATTGGCCCAGGCTCGATCTGCACCACCCGCATCGTGGCGGGCGTGGGCGTGCCCCAAATCTCTGCCATTGCCAATGTGGCCAAGGCCTTGAAGGGCACCGGCGTGCCGCTCATTGCCGATGGCGGCGTGCGGTTTTCCGGCGACATTGCCAAGGCGCTTGCGGCCGGTGCGAGCACGGTCATGATGGGCGGGCTACTGGCCGGCACCGAGGAAGCCCCCGGGGAGGTGGTGCTCTTTCAGGGTCGCTCCTACAAGGCCTACCGGGGCATGGGTTCGGTGGGCGCCATGCAAGACGGTTCCGCAGATCGCTACTTCCAAGAGAACGAGAGCCCCAGTGCCGACAAGTTCGTCCCCGAGGGCATTGAGGGCCGAGTGCCCTACAAGGGCAGCGTGAAGCAGATCATCTTCCAGCTCGTCGGTGGCGTGCGATCGAGCATGGGCTACTGTGGCTGCGCATCCATCTCGGCCATGCACCAGCAGGCGGCCTTTGTGGAGATCACCAACGCGGGCATTCGGGAGTCGCACGTGCACGATGTGCAGATCACCAAGGAGGCCCCGAACTATCGGGCCGAGTAGCCGTGCATCACGACAAGATCCTCATCCTGGATTTCGGCTCCCAGGTCACGCAGCTCATTGCCCGCCGTATTCGAGAGGCCCATGTGTACTGCGAGGTGCACCCGTGTGATGTCTCCAACGATTGGCTTCAGGCCCAGGTGGCCGACGGCCATCTCAAGGGTGTTGTGCTGTCGGGTTCTCATGCGAGTGTCTATGAAGAGTCGACCGATGTCGCGCCATCGGCGGTCTTTGAGCTCGGCGTGCCGGTTCTGGGCATTTGCTACGGCATGCAGACCATGGCCCAGCAGTTGGGCGGGACGGTCGAAGGCGGCCAGACCCGTGAGTTCGGCTATGCAGAAGTTCGGGCCCGCGGCCACACCGCGCTCTTAAGTGGCATCGCCGACTTCGAGACGCCGCAGGGCCACGGCATGCTGAAGGTCTGGATGAGCCACGGCGACAAGGTCACGGCATTGCCACCAGGCTTTAAGCTCATGGCCTCCACCGACACCTGCCCCATTGCGGGCATGGCCGATGAGGCCCGTGGCTTCTATGCACTTCAGTTCCACCCCGAGGTCACGCACACCGTTCAAGGCCAGGCCATTTTGGAGCGATTCGCCCTGGGCATTTGCAAGGCCAAGCCTGATTGGGTGATGGGCGATTACATCTCCGAGGCGGTGGCCCGTATTCGCGAGCAGGTGGGGGAGGATGAGGTCATCCTGGGCCTCTCCGGCGGTGTGGATTCCTCGGTGGCGGCCGCCCTCATTCATCGCGCCATCGGCGATCAGCTCACCTGCGTGTTCGTTGACCATGGCTTGTTGCGCCTGAACGAGGGCGACATGGTCATGGAGATGTTCGAGGGCAAGTTGCACGCCAGAGTGATCCGCGTGGACGCCAGCGATCTATTCTTGAGCAAGCTCGCCGGTGTAAGCGAGCCCGAAGCCAAACGCAAAATCATCGGTGGCTTGTTTGTGGACGTGTTCAAAGAGCAGGCTGCCAAGCTCAAGGCCGGCGATGGTGGCCACAAGGGCGCTCGTTTCTTGGCGCAGGGCACCATCTATCCAGATGTGATCGAGTCCGGTGGCGCCAAGAGCAAGAAGGCTGTGACCATCAAGAGCCACCACAATGTGGGCGGCCTCCCCGAGCAGCTCGGCCTTGAGCTGCTTGAGCCGCTTCGAGATCTTTTCAAGGATGAGGTTCGAGAGCTTGGTGTGGCCCTAGGCCTGCCCCGCGAGATGGTCTATCGCCACCCATTCCCTGGGCCAGGCCTGGGCGTTCGCATCCTGGGCGAGGTTAAGCGTGAATATGCCGAGTTGCTTCGCAGGGCCGATGCCATCTTCATCGAGGAGCTGCACCGGGCCATCGACCCCGAGACAGGGAAGAGCTGGTACGACCTCACAAGCCAGGCCTTTGCTGTTTTCTTGCCGGTGCGCAGCGTCGGCGTCATGGGCGATGGGCGCACCTACGAGCATGTGGTGGCCTTGCGGGCAGTGCAGACCAGCGACTTCATGACGGCCGACTGGGCTGAACTGCCTTATGGGCTCTTGAAGAAGGTGTCCAACCGCATCATCAACGAGGTGCGTGGCATCAACCGTGTGACCCTCGATGTCTCATCCAAGCCCCCAGCCACCATTGAGTGGGAATAACGACGAGGCCTTCATGGCCTTGGCGCTCGAGGCGGCAGCCCGTGCCGCCGATGCGGGAGAGGTTCCAGTGGGTGCGGTGGTGGTGCGGGGTGATGTGGTTGTTGCGGTGGCCCACAACCGGCCGATCGGCCAGCACGACCCAACCGCCCATGCAGAGATGCTCGCGATTCGCGAGGCTGCTGCGGCCCTTGGCAACTACCGGCTGCCCGACTGCCGCATCTATGTGACATTGGAGCCATGTCCCATGTGTGCCGGTGCCATTCTTCACGCGCGTTTGAACGGCCTTGTCTTTGGCGCCACGGACCCGAAGACCGGTGCGGCCGGCAGTGTCACCAACCTCTTCGACAGTCCTCAGCTCAACCATCAAACCAGTGTTGTCGGTGGGGTCTGTGCCGAGGCATCCTCTGAGCTGCTTCGTTCCTTCTTTCGGGCCAGACGATGAGCAACCAGACGATCAGAGACACGAGCCGGCACATCGACATCTCAGTGGGCGCGCAGATGCTCTCGCTCTATGATCTCGAGCCTGGCCAAGACCGCTGGAATTCCGATGCCTTGCGAGAGGCCAGTCCCCTCATGTGCTTTGCGGTGTCGACGGCCAAGAATGGGGTGGGGCAGGAGATGGGCAGCTTCAAGACGCCCCTGGGGCGCCACCGCATAAGGGCCAAGATTGGCGCAAATGCGCCGCTGCACACGGTGTTTGTGGGGCGTCGTCCCACCGGTGAAGTCTGGTCTCCCGAGCTCGCAGAGGGCGGCCCCAAGCGCGACTGGATTCTCACAAGAATTCTCTGGCTCTGCGGCATGGAGCCCGGCCATAACCGATTCGGCGCCTGCGACACCATGCGCCGCTACATCTACCTGCACGGCAGTCCGCCCACCGCTCAAATGGGAGAGCCAGGCTCGATCGGTTGTGTGCGAATCTCAGGCGAGGACATCATTGCCCTCTTTGATGCGGTCGAGGCGGGAACCACTGTCCACCTCCACCTTTGAATGCGGCCCCCTTGGGGCAAGGCCCGCTTACTGAATCTTGGCCTTGGCCTTCAGGCGCTGCTGAAATTCGCTCAGGCGTTGGCGCTGAAGGCTCTCGGTGAGTTGATCACGAACGGTCTCGAATGCCGGGTGGGCATTCTCGCGGGTGTCATCGAGGCGAATCACATGCCAGCCAAACTGCGATTGAACCGGCGTCTTGGTCACTTCGCCCTTTTTCAAGGCGACCATGGCGTCCGAGAAAGGCTTGACGAAGCTCTGGGGCGTGGCCCAGTCCAGGTCACCGCCTTGGGCTGCTGAGCCTGGGTCTTTGGACTGCTTGGCCAGGGCTGCAAAGGAGGAGCCGGTACGCAGCTTTTCAATGATGGCCTTGGCCTCAGCCTCGGTCTCCGTCAGGATGTGCCGTGCACGATATTCCACAATGGGCTCGGCCGTGAGTCGCTTGTACTCCTCTTGAACGGCCGCCTCGGTCAGTGGGTTGCGCGAGAGCTCATCTTGCACCAGTGCCTGAATGAGAATCTGCTGCCGTGAGGAGTCGATCTGGAATTTGGTCTGCGGCTGGGCGGGCAGCCCGCGGCGCTCGGCCTCTTGCATGAGGATCTCGCGGTCCACCAGTTCCTGACGCACAAGTGTGGCGAGCTCCGGTGTGGCCTGTTGCCCCTGTTTCTCCAGTTCCTGCACGAAGAGATCGGCCCGCTCCTTGGGAATGGGCCGGCCGTTGACCACGGCAATATTCTGGGCCAGCACAAGGCCAGAGGCCGCCAGTCCGGTGGTCACCAGCAAGAGCTTGAGGGCGTGAATCATAGGGACTCCGAGGGGGTTTTCGCGTCGATGGACAAGGCGTGGATGCGGTGGGGCATCAGGTGTTTGACGGCATCATACACAAGCCGATGGCGGCCAATCTTGGCCTGGCCTTCAAAGGCCTGGCTGACAATGATCAGGTGGAAATGGCCACCGCCGCCGGCCGCACCGGCATGACCTTTGTGCGCCTCAGACTCGTCCCACAGCTCCATGGTGCTGGGCGCAAGGGCGTCCCGAAGGCACTGCTCAATCTCTTCGGACAAACTCATGGTGGGTCTTGTGGCTGGAATCGACTGATGTAGACCCCCTGGGCCAGAACAAAGAGCAGCATCAGGCCAATCGTGCCAAAGAGCTTGAAGTCGACCCAGGTGTCGGTCGAGAATGCCGCGGCCACATAGAGGTTGAGTCCCGCCATGAACAGGAAGAAGAGCCCCCATGCCGCATTGAGCCGTGCCCAGGCGGCCTCGGGCAGTTGCACCTTGTCTGCCAGGAGCTTCTCGATGAGCCGGGTTCCCATGAAGAGCTGCGGAATGAGCAGGCCCAGCCCAAACAGGCCGTAGAGCAGGCTGGGCTTGAGCTTGATGAATCGCTCATCTTGTAGGAGCAGGGTGGCACCACCAAAGACCACGATGAGCCCAAGGCTCAGCCACTGCATTTTGTCGATGGGCAGGCCACGAATGCGCATCCATCCCATGAGCAGGGCGCTGGCCACAATGGCCACGGCCGTGGCCACATAGAGGTCGGCCAGTTTGTAGGCCACAAAGAACAAGATGATGGGCAGCCAGTCCGCTAGCAGCTTGGTCATGTCTGCTTCGGCTCAAAGGTGAGGGACGCTGCGTTCACACAGTGGCGCATGCCGGTGGGCGCAGGGCCATCCGGGAAGACATGGCCCAGGTGGGCACCACAGGCCTTGCAGACAATCTCAGTGCGAACCATGCCGTGGCTCGTATCGCGATGCTCAGCAATTCGGTCGTCTGCAATGGCTCGGCTGTAACTGGGCCAGCCACAGCCCGCATCGAATTTGTCTTCCGAGGCATAGAGCGGCGTGCCACAGCAGACACAGTTGTAGTGGCCGGGCTCGAAGTGGTTCCAGTAGACCCCTGTGAAGGGTGGCTCGGTGTGCTTAAGCCGCGTCACCGCGTATTGCATGTCGGTGAGTTCGCGTCTGTAGTCGTCGTCCGTTTTCATGCGTCTATGCTAACTGGAACAACTCACACAGAGCCCGTGCGCCCAGTCAGGTGTGTCCTCGCGCCATGCGGCATGGCTCGGATGGTCTTCGAAGGGAGATGAGAGCACGCCAAGTGCAGCCTCCAGTGGGGCGGCATCGGCATGGTCTTCCAGCGGTCGAATGACCGACTCGGCCATCCAATTGCGCAGCACATAGGCAGGGTTCTTGGCCCGCCGGGCCTGCCGCCATTGCGCCACACCGCTGCCGGCCAGTGCCTCGGGGCGGGTGAGCAGGGCGGCATACTGCTCCAGCCAGGTGCGGTCCTCGCCAGGCAGGCCAAGGCTCTTGAGCAGGGGCTGCCAGCCCACGTGCGATAGGCCCTGGCCGGGCTCGATGTGGGCCGTGGCACGAAAGAATCGCGTGAAGTCGGCCCGTTGCCGAGTCATGAAGTCGAACAGGGTGCCCAGCAGCCGGTCGACTTCCTGCTGGGGAAGCCCCTGGGCATCCATCCCGAGTTTGGCCTTGAAGTGCAATTGAAAAGCCTGATCGAAGCTGGCCCGATACACGCCCACCATGCGATCGTGCAGGTCATCGAAGGCGGCGCGGTCAGGCGGGGGGGTGGACACTGCTGGCCATAAAGCCAGCAGGAGTCGCTGCAGGTTCCACAGGCCGATGCTTGGCTGCTGATCAAAGGCGTAGCGGCCACGGTCATCACTATGATTGCAGATGTGCTGGGGTTCGAAGGCCTCCATGAATCCGAACGGGCCATAGTCGATGGTCAGGCCCAGAACAGAGAAGTTGTCGGTGTTCATGACCCCATGCATGAAGCCCACGGCCGTCCAGTCGGCCATGAGTTGGGCGGTGCGTTGGGCCAAGTTCAGCACCAGGGCTTCCACCTGCTCGGAAGGCTGACCGGGCTGCGCGCCGTCCATCAGGGCCGGGTCGAGCGGCATGAGGTGATCGAGCAGCAGGCGTAGCGTGTCGATCTGGCCGCGGCTGGCGAAATATTCGAAGTGACCGAACCGAATGAAGCTCGGAGCCGTTCTGCAGACCACCGCAGCCGGCTCTGGCCGCTCACGGAAGACCGGCGTGGCTGAAACCGCCAAGGAGAGCGCACGGGTGGTGGGGATGCCCAGCGCTGCCATGGCCTCCGAACACAGGTATTCCCGCACCGAGGACCTCAGCACGGCACGGCCATCGGCATGCCGAGCATAGGGCGTGCTGCCAGCGCCTTTGAGCTGAAACTCGCGGCCGTTGATCTGGCCGAGGCACAGGGCGCGGCCATCGCCGAGTCGGGGCACGAATACGCCAAACTGATGGCCCGCGTAGACGGTGGCGTAACTGGCCTGCTCGGCAAGTGTGGCCTCTGCGCAGAGCAGGGCACGCCAGGCCGGCGAGGCCATGACCACGCTTGGGTTCAGGCCAACCTCCGCACAGGCCCCAGGGGAGGTGCTCACGAGCCGTGCGTCGCTGAGGGGCGTGGGGTCGCAGGCAAACCAGGGGGGGTCATCTGTCACAGGCAGCGCTGCAAAGCCAGGGGCGACGGCAACACTGAGCTCGGCTGCGCTCACCACGGGGGCGCTGCGGCTGGGTCGATGGGGCGCAAGGGGAGGCAACGGCGGCATGAAGGACATGCGGCATCTTAAGTCTTGGTATGGTTTGAGCCCATGAAGACCTCAATCCCTTATCGCTTTACCCCGTTTGTGGCCCAGCTTGGTGTGGAGATGGTGCATGCCGATGCAGATCACAGCGAAATTCGCCTGGCGCTCGAAGACCGGCACCTCAATGGTCTGGGCGTGGCCCACGGCGGTCTTCTCATGACCCTCTTGGATGCGGCCATGGCCGCGGCCGCTCGGGCCAAAGACCCAGATGGCCATGGCGTGGTCACCATTGAGATGAAGACCAGTTTCCTGCGGCCTGCGAAGGGCGTGCTCTCGGCATTCGGGTATTGCGACCACCATTCCACGGGCATGGCCTTCTGCCGCGGCGAGGTTCGAGACGCTTCAGGTCGCCTGCTGGCCCAGTCGATGGGCACCTTCCGACGCATGCGCGACCAGGCCCGCCTGTCTCGGCCCCAGTCTGAGGTTCGATCAGATTAGCGGGCGGTTCGGCGCGGGTGGTGAGAGTGGCACCTCGTAGGGCAGGCTGCCGGGCTCAAGTGGGGTTCCCGAACCACAGAGCGCGAGCCCCCCAGCCTTCCAGGCATCGAGCTGCGCGCTGATCAGCGCAAGGCTGTGCTCGCCTTGCTGGGCAGACATGACCACATCGCCCTGTACCTCACCCGCACCATCGCAGACCGTCTGCCCGGGGCTGGCCGCCGCGCCGCGCCAGCGCACCAAGAACATCCGTGTCTTGAGCTTGCCCAGGTAGTGGCTTCGGGCCACCACTTCTTGCCCGGGGTAACAGCCCTTGGTGAAGCTCACCCCGCCCACCAGCTCCAGGTTCACCATTTGCGGCACGAAACGCTCTACCGTCTCAGGCCAGACCCAGGCCTGGCCACAGACCATCTCTTCGGCCAGCCAGTCGTCTTGGCTAGCCGCGGCGGGCGCCGTGGCCACAAGGGACATCGAGGCTTGCGCGATGATCCAGGCGCGCGCGGTGCCAGATGGACCGGCCGAGACGCCAAGGGCAAAGCTGTCATCTTCCAGGTCCAACACCGCACCCGGCGAAGGCTGCGCTGCGTCAAGCCATGCGCCATGCACCTGGTGTGGCAGCAGGCTGATGACCACCTTGGCCCGCAGCACAAACATGCGCAGGCGCTTGGCGGTCTGTTCGGCCAGGGATTGGGGTAGCAAGGCCAGAAATCGCTCCGGCTCCGGTGACCACAGACGAAGGATGGCCAGCAGTCGGCCTTTGGCGGAGCAGTAGCCCTGCAACTGATGGTACCCGGCCTCGGGCAACTGATTCGTGAGTTGGCTCAGCAGAAAACTGGCCGCGTCTGGCCCCTTGAATTCCAGAACTTGGAAGGCCATGGAGGGACTGAGGCGTTGGAGATTCATGCCCCTTTAATATAGAGGAGATGAGAGCCTCAAGCGCCCTGCGATGGACCCTTGCCCTATTTTTGCTGGGGTTGTTCTGCCTTGCGCTGGCCGCATCTGCGGCCTGGTTCTGGCTCTCGAGGCCCTTGGTGCCCCCCGGGCCGTCGCGCACGGGTGGAATTGAACTGGTGATTCCTCCTGGCAGTGCTGCCCCCGCCATTGGTTTTCTGCTGGCCGATGCCGGCCTGGACATCACGCCAACGGCCTTTGCGCGAACGGCCAGGGTCCTGAACCTTCACACCAAACTTCGTGCGGGCGTGTATCTGCTCAAACCCGGCGACTCCCTCTGGGTGGTGCTGCAAAGGGTGTCCCGCGGCCAAGCACTGCAAGAGTCGGTGACGATCATTGAAGGGTGGACCTTTGCCCAGGCACTGCGCCAGGTGCAGGCTCACCCTGGCGTGCGGGTGACGCTGCCGCCTGACCCAGCCGCTGCAGCGTCCGTGCTCGCCCAGGCGGCGGGGCTGCCGCTGCCCAGCCCAGAGGGCTGGATCTTTCCGGACACCTACTTGTTCGAGCGCGGCAGCAGTGACATGTCCATCCTGGCCCGAAGCATTCGACTTCAGCAGCGGGTGTTGGCCGAGGCCTGGGAGGCCCGGAATGTCCGAGTGGCGGTGGCCTCGCCCTACGAGGCGCTCATTGTGGCCTCGATGATCGAGAA
Organism: Pseudomonadota bacterium; assembly: GCA_041163175.1. Lineage (GTDB taxonomy): Bacteria > Pseudomonadota > Gammaproteobacteria > Burkholderiales > Burkholderiaceae_A > Hahnella. The sequence continues at coordinate 17,082 of JBEARM010000016.1, forward strand.
GGAAACCCAGGTCGAGGCCGATCGCAATCGGGTCTCGGCCGTCTTCCACAACCGCCTTCGCATCAACATGCCGCTCCAATCAGACCCGACCGTGATCTATGCGCTTGGGCCCGCCTTTGATGGGAACCTGCGCCGCAACGACCTTCGGTTGAAGTCTGAGTTCAACACCTACTATGTTCGGGGTCTGCCCCCCACGCCCATTGCCAATCCGGGCCGAGCGGCCTTGGTGGCTGCAATGAACCCCGACCCGATCAAGGCCCTCTACTTTGTGGCCAAGGGAAACGGCCACTCCTACTTCAGCGAGACCCTGGCGCGGCATAACCATGCAGTGAATCACTTCCAGCGGCAGCGCGGGCCACCGCCCCCACCGGAGGATGCCCCATGATGATCGTCTTGGAGGGCATCGATGGGTCGGGCAAGAGCACGCATCTGGATTTCCTTCACGCCTGCGCGCGGCGTACGGCTGCAGAGGTGGTCATGACCCGCGAGCCTGGCGGCAGCCCCCTGGCTGAGCGACTGCGCACAGAAATTCTCCAAACGCCCATGGATTCGATTGCGGAGCTCCTGCTGGTTTTCGCCGCCCGTCGGGCGCATCTGGAGGAGACCGTTTGGCCCGCCTTGGCGAGGGGCGCCTGGGTGATCTCCGACCGCTATGTGGATTCGAGCCTGGCCTATCAGGGCGCGGGCAGGGGGCTTCCCGAAGACCAGATTCTCGCGCTGACGCGCCTGGTGGAGGGCGACTGGCAGGGCCCGGATTTGGTCGTTTATTTCGACTGTCCATCGGAGGTGGCTGCGGCCCGGCGTGCGCAGCGTGCCCGGTCAGATCAGGGCCGGCCCACCTCAGCCCCAGATCGATTCGATGCCGAGGACACTGCGTTCTTTGAGCGGGTGCGCGAGGGCTACCGGCGGGCCGCTGCACGCCGGGGGCCAAAGGCGCTCTGGATTGACGGCACACAGCCCATCCCCGAGATACAGAAAATACTTGAAGAAAGAATATTTAGTCAATGAATATGAAAGAAAATATTCTTTTTGAGGCCTGGTGGGACGCTGCCCAGTCGCTTCGGGATCGGGACTTCGGAGCTGCCCTGTTGGTGGCCCCTCCCGGCCTTGGGGTGGCTGAGTTTTCGGTGGCGGTGGCGGCCGGCCTGCTTTGTCATGAGCCGAAGCCGAACGCGGCACCCTGTGGCGCATGCCCGAGTTGCAAATGGGTGGAGGAGGGCCAGCATCCCGATTTCCGGTGGGTTCGCCCCTCCTCGGAGCAGGCTGCGGATGACGACGCTGGCAGCGAGGCGGAGGAGGGGTCCTCTTCTGGCAGCGATGAGGTTCGCATCGATCAGATTCGAGGGCTGTCCACCTTTGTGCAGACCAGCGCCCATCGAGGAGGGCACCGCGTGGCAGTCATTGGCCCAGTCGAGCGGCTCAACCATGCTGCGGCCAACGCCCTGCTCAAAGGCCTCGAGGAGCCCACGGAGGGTCTGCACTACATCCTCTATGGCGAGCGGCTGCAGGGCGTTCCGGCCACCATTTTGTCGCGCTGCCGTCGCCTGAACCTGTCTGCGCCGCCGTCCGTGGTGGCCGCACACAGGGCTTTGAAGGCTGAGCAGCTCGCTTGGCTGGTGGGCCTGCTGTCGGAGCCACGCCTTGCACCCATGGCCTGGGCTGAGCGCGCGGCCACGGCTGGTGATGCGCCGGCCGTGATTGGGCTCCTGCAGCTCTGGCTCACGGATGTCATTCGTCTGCGGCTGGGCCTTCCTGTGCAACACTTCCCTGCGTCGGAGCCCGCGCTGATCGCCCATTCAAGGGCCTCCGACCAGCAGAGCCTTGCGAGCCTCTCAGACGGGCAAGCCCTGTTGCTGCAGCGGTCGCGCCAGGCGCGTCACCCGCTCAACCCCAGGCTTTTTATGGAGACCGTTTTCGATGAATTCTGCTGCGCCATTGCACCCCGAGCCGTCGATGCCCCACACCGCTGAGCTGACCTTCGCCGATTCGCACTGCCACCTGAACTACGAGGGGCTGGCTGGGCGCACGGATGAGGTCCTGCAGCGTATGGCTCAGGCGGGAGTGAGAAGGGCGCTCAACGTCTGCACCACCCTGGAAGAGGCGGATCAGGTGGTTGGCATGGTTCGCCCGCACGATCATCTGGTCGCCTCGGTGGGTGTGCATCCAGACTACGAGGCGGTGGGACAGGAGGCCACGGTGGAGGAACTGGTTCGCCGCGGCGCTGACCCGAAGATTGCAGCCATCGGTGAGACCGGACTGGATTACTTCCGCCTCAAGGGCAACTTAGATTGGCAACGGGAGCGCTTTCGCGTTCACATTCGGGCGGCTCGAACCCTTGGCAAGCCGCTCATCATCCACACCCGGGAGGCCCCCGAGGACACGCTGCGCATCCTCCGAGAAGAGAACGCGCACGAGGTGGGCGGGGTCATGCACTGCTTCACGGAATCTTGGGAGGTGGCCCAGCGGGCCATGGAACTCAACTTTCTCATTTCATTGAGCGGCATTGTGACGTTTAAGAACGCCACGCAAGTTCATGAAGTTGCAGAGAAAACCCCCATCGATCGGCTGATGATTGAGACCGATTCGCCATTCTTGGCACCGGTGCCGCATCGGGGCAAGACCAACGAGCCGGCCT
>JBEARM010000017.1:0-19013 GCA_041163175.1 Pseudomonadota bacterium
AAGGGGGCCATCACCCAGGCATTGGGCAGACGAATCTTGGCACCGACCAATGCGGCCACGAGAGCGGCTGCGCCAAGTACAACAGTGGTTTGAAAAGGCAACCCCGGGATCTCGACTGTTGGCGCCAATCCAGCCGAACTCCCAACGAGAATGGCGGCGACCACCGGCATCACACTAACGACCAGAGTGACACGAACGCTATGTGACAAGGCCACCAGATCACCCCGTCCACCCAGTTTGCTCGCCTGGATCGACATGTCGGTCGCTGCACCAATTGCGGAGGCAAAGAAACTGGAACAGGCATCGAGTTTGGTCAGTCGCTGAAAGACAAAGGCACCCATCATGCTCATCAGGCAGGTCATGAGGGCCGACACCACAATCCAGCCAAACATGCTGCCCAGAATCGCCAACATGGTCGGGGTGAAATAGAGCCCCAAGGCCAGTCCGATGGTGATCTGACCGGCATGGACCGCCGAGGACGGGCATTTGTGAGCCCCACTGATGAGCCCTAGACAACCCGTGGCAGCCAGGCTGCCCAGGAGCCATGGCAGGGGTGTGCCCAGGCGCCAGAACAAAGCCCCCCCGCCTGCCGCCACCGCAATGGTGAGGAGGAATTTGAAGGGGGAGATGGTCATGGAGGGGGGATGGTGCCGACTATCTGACTCGAACAGATGACCTACCGCTTACAAGGCGGTTGCTCTACCAACTGAGCTAAGTCGGCCCGACCACAAGCTGAATTGTCGCTTATTTCACCCGACGCAGGGTGGGGCGGCCGCCAGCCGCAGAGCCGCCAGCGGGCGGCGCAGGTGGTGGCTCGTCATCGGCGTCGCCCATGCTACTGGGCGCCAAGGTATCGGAGGACACCGACACCAACTCTGCAGGCGGCTTGCTCACTTCGAAGGCCATGCCATGGCCTGTCTCCTTGGCGTAGATGGCCGTGACCTGTGCAATCGGTACCCAGATCTCTTCAGCCACGCCTGAGAATCGTGCCGTGAAGCTGACCTCGGTGTTGGTGAGCTGCAGCCGGTGGGTGGCCAGGGCGCTGATGTTGAGCACGATCTCACCATTGCGAACATGGGCCCGGGGCACACGGGTGTGCTCGTCTACCGAGACGGCCAAATAAGGCGTGAGGCCGTTGTCGGTGCACCACTCGTAGAGGGCCCGGATGAGATAAGGCTTGGTGGACGTCTGCTCTGACATGGGATGCTCTGCCTTTGAATCAGCGGCGCATGACCTTCTCAGACGGCGTGAGCGCCTCAAAGAAGGCCGGCCGCGCGAAGATGCGCTCGGCGTACTTCAGCACAGGGGCGGCGGCCTTGGGTAGATCGATGCCGTAATGGTCGAGACGCCAGAGCAGGGGCGCCAACGCAACGTCGATCATGGAGAAATCTTCGCCCATCATGAACTTCGACTTGGCCACCACGGGTGCCAATTGCGAGAGGCGATCGCGAACGGTGGCGCGGGCCTTGTCTACTTTTTTCGCATCCTGGCGCTCGAGGGTGTCGACATGGATGAAGACCTCGCGCTCAAAGTTGAGCAGCAGTAGCCGGGCCCGGGCGCGCTGCACTGGGTCGGCCGGCATGAGCTGCGGGTGGGGGAATCGCTCGTCGATGTACTCATTGATGATGTTGGACTCGTAGAGGATGAGGTCGCGCTCAACGAGGATGGGTACCTGTCCGTAGGGATTCATGACATTGATGTCTTCAGGCTTGTTGAAGAGGTCGACGTCACGGATCTCGAAGTCCATGCCCTTCTCGAAGAGCACGAACCGACAGCGCTGGCTAAAAGGGCAGGTGGTGCCAGAGTAAAGAACCATCATGAAGGAGTCTCCTCAAAAAAATTTGGGCAGACCCCCGAAGGGGCCCGCCCGTTGAATGTGGACAAGCCGTCTGTTGCTGCGCTTACTTGATGTCTTTCCAGAACGCGGCATTCAGGCGCCAGGCAAAGACGAAGAAGAGGGCAAGGAAAAGCAACACCCAGACACCAACCTGTTTGCGGGTCTGGGCCACGGGTTCGGCCACCCACACCAAGAAGGCGGTGAGGTCGGCGACCAGGTTGTCGTAATCTGACTTGGGCAGTGTCTTCTGCACCTCCCACAGCACATGCGGCATGCCCACTGCGGGGTAGACCTTGTTGTTCCAGCCCGTGGGACGAGCAGAATCTTCATAGTAGGTGCGCATGTAGGTGTAGATCCAGTCGCCGCCCGTCCCAGCGCCGGATGATCGCGAGCGGGCGGTCAGCGAGAGGTCTGGTGGCGTCTTTCCGAACCACTCCTTGGCACCCTTTAGGGGCAGGGTGGTGAGAATGGGGTCTCCGAACTTGGCCTGGGTGAGGATGAGGTTGCCCTTGATCTGGTCTTCGTTGAGGCCGAGGTCGCGCAGTTTGTTGTAGCGCACCTGCGAGATGCTGTGGCAGCCCAGGCAGTAGTTCATGAAGACCTTGGCGCCATTCTGGAGGGCGGCCACGTCGTTGACCTTGGTGACAGGGAAGGTGTCGAGTGGCACGGAAGGGCCAGCAGCCAGAACGACCGGTGCGGACACCAGGCCAGACAAAGCCGCGGCCGTGACGGCCAGTCGACGCAGAAGGGTGGAGATGGTCATGGTCGTGAGTCGCTCAAGAATCAATGGGGCTGAAAGACAACACGCTCGGGCACCGACTTGAACTCACCCAAGGGCGTCCAGAACGGCATGAGCATGAAGAACGCGAAGTAGTAGATGGTGCCCAGTTGCGACACGATCTGACCCACCGGGCTCGGAGGCAACACGCCGAGATAGCCCAATACGAAGAAGTTCACCACGAAGATGCCGTAGAGCCACTTCTGCCAGTTCGGGCGATACCGAATGGACTTCACCGGCGATTTGTCGAGCCAGGGCAGGAAGAACATGATGATCACGGCACCGCCCATGACGGCCACGCCCCAGAACTTGGCATCGAGCAGTCGAAAGAGGATGGCCAGCACGAGCATGGCGCCAACACCACCAAAGGCGACCAGGCTGCCCGGCTTGAATCGCCAGAAGCCGTAGGCGCCAATCAGCGCCGCGGCCACAAAGACCCAGGTAAAGACATCGGTGACCGCACGCAACATAGAGTAGTAAGGCGTGAAGTACCAGACGGGTGCAATGTGCGGCGGCGTCACGAGCGGATCGGCCGGAATGAAGTTGTTGTACTCCAAGAAATAGCCGCCGAACTCCGGTGCAAAGAACACCACCGCGGCGAAGATGAAGGCAAAGCCTGCAAAGCCCACGATGTCGTGGACGGTGTAGTAGGGGTGGAAGGGGATGCCATCCAAGGGGATGCCGTTGGCATCTTTCTTGGCCTTGATCTCCACGCCGTCGGGGTTATTCGACCCCACCTCGTGCAGCGCAATGATGTGGGCGGCCACCAGGCCCACCAGCACCAAGGGCAGCGCAATCACGTGAAAGGCAAAGAAGCGGTTCAAGGTGGCATCGCCCACCACGAAGTCACCACGCACCCAGACGGCAAGGTCGGGTCCGATGAGGGGGATGGCCGCAAAAAGGTTCACGATGACCTGGGCACCCCAGTAGGACATCTGACCCCAGGGAAGCAGGTAGCCAAAGAAAGCCTCGGCCATGAGGACCAAGAAGATCAGGCAGCCGAAGATCCAGATGAGCTCACGCGGCTCACGGTAGGAGCCGTACATGAGGCCCCGGAACATGTGCAGGAAGACGACCACAAAGAAGGCCGAGGCGCCTGTGGAGTGCATGTAGCGAATGAGCCAGCCAAAGGGCACCTCTCGCATGATGTACTCGACACTGGCAAAGGCCACTGGAATGCCTGCGGCATTGAGCGAGGCATCGGGCTTGTAATGCATCACCAGGAAGATGCCAGTGACGATTTGCAGCACCAGCACCACCATGGCCAGGCTGCCGAAGAAGTACCAGAAGTTGAAGTTCTTCGGCGCGTAGTACTCGGAGAGGTGCGCCTTGTAGAGCGAGATCAGGGGGAACCGGCGATCGACCCAGCCGAGTAAGCCCGTGGCCTGCACAACTTTTTCCGCTGCCATGACAGATGTCCTTTGTTGAAAAATCTAAATTTAAGCTTCGCCCTGCTCGTCTTTCCCGATGACCACACGGGAATCTGAGAGATACATGTGCCGGGGCACCTCAAGGTTGTCGGGGGCGGGCTTGTTGGCAAACACGCGGCCAGAGATGTCGAAGGTGGAGCCGTGGCAGGGGCAGAAGAAGCCTGTCTTCCAGTCGGCTGAGATGCCGGAGGCCGAGCCGCCTTCGAACTTGGGCACCGGCGAGCAGCCCAAGTGGGTGCAGATGCCCACCGTGATGAGGAATTCGGGCTTGATGGAGCGGTGCTCGTTCTTGGCGTAATCTGGAACGGGGTAATCCTTGCGATCGGAGTTTGGATCTGCGAGCTGGCTCTCGGTGCCCTTCAGGCTTGCGAGCATCTCGGGGGTGCGGCGAACAATCCAGACCGGCTTGCCGCGCCACTCGACAATCTTCACGCCACCCGGGGCAATGTCGGCGATGTCCACTTCCACGGGTGCGCCGGCCGACTTGGCCTTCTCCGATGGCGCCATGGAGATGAGAAAAGGAAGCCCCACGGCTGCACCCACCACGCCGCCCGCAGCGCCGCAGGTGATCATCCAGTTGCGGCGGTTGGGCTCAGGCCCTTGCGGCATGGAGAACGAGGCACCAGACGTAATCTCGGAAGCCAAGCCGAGTGGCGGCTTGGCAGCATTCTGCTCAGACATTCGAAAGACTCCTCGGCCCGACCTTGGGCGACTTGGTTTCAAACTTCGATTCAAGGGAACCTCTTATTTTAGCCCAACCAAGCCCCTAGGTTCCAGCCATAATGGCTTTTCACATGATCAAACGTCTCTGGCTGCTCTTTGCACAGGCCACCACCTTGGCCTTGGCGGTTCTGTTCGTCCTCAGCACGCTCAAGCCCCATTGGCTGCCCAGCCTCTCGGGCCTGGGGATGTCGGACCAGCAGGTAAGCCTGCGTGGCGACGCCTCCCAGCCCGCCAGCGTGCTCCAGAGCGAGGCCACACCGCCGGCCAGCAGCCTGCGGGAGGCTGCGGCCCGGGCCATGCCTGCGGTGGTCTATGTCTTCACCACCCAGCGCCAGGCTCAGGCCCCCCATCCCTTTCTCAATGACCCTTTGTTCCGGCGGTTCTTTGGCGACCAGTTCGGGGAACCCCGGGGGCAAGGCCAGGAGCAGGTGGGCCTGGGGTCCGGCGTGATCGTCAGCCCCGAGGGCTATGTGCTCACCAATCACCATGTGATCGAGACGGCCGAACAGATTGAGGTGGCCCTGGCCGATGGCCGACGCGCCCAGGCCCGTGTGGTGGGCACAGACCCCGAGACCGACCTGGCCGTGCTGCGCATTCGGCTCGACAACCTTCCCGTGATTCGCTTTGGCAAGCCTGCGGAGATGCGGGTGGGCGACACTGTGCTGGCCATTGGAAACCCCTTCGGCGTAGGGCTCACGGTGACGCAGGGCATCGTGAGCGCGGTGGGCCGCAAACAATTGCGGCTCAGCACCTTCGAGAACTTCATTCAGACCGATGCGGCCATCAACCCCGGCAACTCCGGCGGCGCCCTGGTCGATGCCAATGGAAACCTGATTGGCATCAACACGGCCATCTACTCCCGCTCAGGCGGCAGCATGGGCATTGGATTTGCCATCTCGGCCGACATGGCCAAAGACGTGATGGAGAGCCTGATCCGTTCCGGCCGGGTGAGTCGGGGCTTCATCGGGGTGGAGCTTCAGGATGTGAATGCCGACATCGCCGAGAGTTTCCAACTGCCCAGTGCCGAGGGCAGCATCATCGCGGGTGTGGTGCGCGGCGGGCCTGCCGACCGGGGCGGCATGAAGGTGGGCGATGTGGTGGTGGGCGTGAATGCCGAGAAGGTGCGCAACCAGGCCGACCTGCTCTCGAATGTGGCCGCCATTGCTCCGGGCAACAAGGCCACCTTCAAGGTGATTCGCCAAGGCAAGCCCGCCGAGCTGGTGATCACCGTGGCCGAGCGGCCCGCACCGCGGATGCCACGACCGCAGTAGTTCACTGGGGCCGCCAAACAATAAACGTTTAGCTGGAGGAATCCTGGGCTGCAGCAGTGCGGTCGGTCGGTGTGACCCACCCAGACAACCAAATGCCCAACTGATAGAGCAGACACAGCGGGATGGCCAGCATGAGCTGAGAGATCACATCAGGCGGGGTCACGATGGCGGCCACGACAAAGGCCGCCACTATGAAATAGGGCCGAAAGTCGATCATCTTCTGCAGTGAGACCACGCCCATCCGTATGAGCACCATCTGCACCACTGGGGTTTCGAAGGAGAGCCCAAAGACCAGAAAGAGGCTCAGGGCAAAGCTCAGGTACTTGTCGATGTCGGTGGCCATCTGAACGCCATCCGGTGTGTACGACGCCACAAAGCCAAACACAGCGGGGAACACAAAGAAGTAGGCGAAGGCCATGCCCACGAGGAAAAGCAAAAAACTGGTGACAATGATGGGCATGGCCAGCCGCTTCTCGTGGGTGTAGAGGCCGGGGGCCACAAAGGCCCAGGCCTGATACAACACATAGGGCAGTGCCAGCACAAAGGCCACCAGCATGGTGACCTTCATGGGCACAAAGAATGGGGCCGTGACATCGGTGGCAATCATGCTCGAGCCGGCTGGCAGGGTTGCGATGAGGGGCTCTGCAAAGACGGTGTAGATCTGTGGTGCCCAGTACACCAGGCCCAGAAAGACCACCAGCACGGAGAGGGCCGCCTTGATCAGGCGATCGCGCAGCTCCACCAGGTGGGTCATGAAGCCCTCTTCAGGGGGCGAGCTGTTCTGGGGATCAGTCATAACGCGGCTTCTTGGTCAGGTAACGCCTGCGCAGCCGATTGCGGATGCGGTCTCGAACGCGTTGGTCGTTCTGCTCCTCGCTCCAAGTGCGCTCGGGCGCGCCGATGAAGAGGCCCGCACGGCGGTCGAAGGGAGAGGCAAAGTCGGCATCGCTGCTGACGCCGTCGGCCAGGCCTTGGGTCACTCCCTGCACCTCCTGCTCTACGCTAGACACACTGGATTGAATGGACTGCCCAATGTCAGAGACCGCACGCTGAGCCTTTCGAAGCTCCTCGAGGTCCATCTGGCGCTGAATGTCGTTCTTGACGTCGGCCACATAGCGCTGCGCCCGACCGAGCAGGGCGCCCACCGTTCGGGTGACCACCGGCAGCCGTTGTGGCCCTAGTACCACGAGGCCCACGCCAGCAATAAGGGCAAGCTCGGTAAAGCCAATGTCCAGCACGGTTGACTCGCCGCCTGCAAGCCCCTAACGGGCTCAGGCGCCTGTGTTGGTTTTGTCTTTGGCCTCGACGTCGATGGTGCGAGCCTCGACCTTGGCCGTGACCGGCTCTGCGGGCTTGTCGTCTGCGCTCGCGCCTTCCTTCATGCCATCTTTGAAGCCCTTGACGGCGCCGCCGAGGTCTGAGCCAATGTTGCGAAGCTTCTTCGTGCCGAAGACGAGCAGAATGATCAGTAGAACGATCAACCAGTGCCAGACACTGAACGTACCCATTTGCGTGCTCCGATGGATTAAAAGGCCGCAGAACTGCCAAGCGGTTCCGGCCCGCCCAGCAGGTGCATGTGAAGATGATACACCTCCTGCCGCCCCACCCGACCGGTGTTAACCACGGTGCGAAAGCCATCCGGCGAGCCGTTTTCAGCTGCAAGCCGGCCCGCAAGAACCATCATTCGACCCATGACCTGGGTGTCGGCCTCGGCCAGGCTTGCCATGGACTCGATGTGCTTTTTGGGGATGACGAGCAGGTGCAAAGGCGCCTTGGGATGAATGTCCCGAAAGGCCAAAAGGTCTTCATCCTCAAACACCTTTTGAGCCGGAATCTCCCCGGCAACGATCTTGCAGAAAATGCAGTTCATGTCTGACGGCTCCTTGCCTTGCGTGCGGCTTTTTCATCCAGACCCGAGAGGCCCTCGCGCCGCTCGAGCTCGGCCAAGACCTGCTCCGGCCGAAGACCATGCTGCACGAGAACGACCAGGCTGTGAAACCAGAGGTCGGCCATTTCCGAGACGATCCGCTCGGGCTGATTGTCCTTGGCGGCCATGACGGTCTCGGTGGCTTCCTCTCCAATTTTCTTGAGGGCCGCATCCGGTGCGTGGGCCAGCAGCCGGGCCACATAACTCTTGTCTGGGTCGAGCCCACGCCTGGATTCAATGGTGTCTGCCAGGCGCGCCAGCAGGTCCTCACTTGCCATAGATGACCTCCGGGTCTTTGAGGATGGGGTCCACCGGTGCCCAACGGCCATCGGTCAAGACAGAATAAAAACAAGATGCTCGGCCGGTGTGGCATGCAATGCCGCCCGCCTGAGAGACCTGCAACAGAACCACATCGCCATCGCAGTCCAGGCGCAGTTCGTGCACCTGCTGCACATGGCCGGACTCTTCGCCTTTTCGCCAGAGCCTTTGTCGTGAGCGCGAGAAGTAAACAGCCCGGCCGGTCTGGGCCGTCTCTTCAAGGGCATCCCGGTTCATGTAGGCGACCATGAGCACACGGCCAGAGTCGGCGTCTTGGGCCACTGCCGTGACCAGGCCGTTGGCATCGAAACGGACTTCATCAAGCCAGTCGGACACAGACCCCCCTTTCGCGCAGATGGGCCTTGGCCTCGCCCACAGTGTGCTGGCCAAAATGAAAGATGCTGGCCGCCAGGACGGCATCGGCCTCGCCCTCGGTGACGCCATCCACGAGGTCTTGCAGGCAGCCCACACCGCCTGAGGCGATCACCGGGATGTTCACTGCCCGAGAGACCGCGCGGGTGAGGCCCAGGTCGAAGCCCTGCTTGGTGCCGTCTCGATCCATGCTCGTGAGGAGGATCTCGCCAGCCCCCAGGGCCTCCACCTCCTGCGCCCAGGCCACTGCATCACGGCCTGTTGGAGTGCGTCCCCCGTGCGTGAAGACCGACCATCCCGATCCATCGGGATTGCGCTTGGCATCGATGGCGACCACGATGCACTGGGCCCCAAACTTCTTGTGACAGTCGGCAATAAGTTGAGGGTTCTGCACGGCAGCGGTGTTGATGCTGACCTTGTCGGCACCGGCCTGCAAAAGTCGGTTCACGTCGTCAACCGCCCGAACACCTCCACCAACCGTGAGCGGAATGAAGACTTGATTGGCCACGGCCTCGATCATGGGAAGGATGAGGCCGCGGGCATCCGAGGAGGCAGTGATGTCGAGAAAGGTGATCTCGTCTGCGCCTTGCTCGTCGTAACGCTTGGCCACTTCCACCGGATCGCCGGCATCTCGGAGCGCCACAAAGTTGGTGCCCTTGACCACCCGGCCTGCATCCACATCCAGGCACGGGATGATGCGCTTGGCGAGCACTGATCAGCCCTGCTCGTCGGCGTAGGCCTGGGCCTGCCCAAGGTCGAGCTGGCCCTCGTAGAGGGCACGGCCCAGAATCGCGCCCATGACGCCTTCGGACTCCACCTCGCAGAGGGCTCGAATGTCGGCCATGCCCGCAATGCCACCAGAGGCCAGGATGGGAATGTTTACCGCCTGGGCCAGGCGCACCGTGGCCTCGACATTCACGCCCGAGAGCATGCCGTCGCGCCCAATGTCCGTGTAAAGGATGGCGGAGACGCCATCGTCCTCAAACTTCTGAGCAAGGTCGATGACCTCATGGCCAGAGAGCTTGCTCCAGCCATCGGTGGCAACCTTGCCATCCTTGGCATCGATGGACACGATGATCTGGCCCGGAAAGGCTGCGCAGGCGTCCTTCAAGAGGCCGGGATTCTTGACGGCGGCGGTGCCAATGACGACGAAGCTTGCACCATCGTCGAGGTAGCGTTCGATGGTCTCGAGGTCTCGGATGCCACCACCGATCTGCACCGGCACATCAGGCCCAGCCGCCTCGATGATGGCTCGCACCGCAGCCTCGTTCTTGGGCCGACCCGCCACCGCGCCGTTGAGGTCCACCACATGAATGCGACGCGCACCCTGGCCAATCCATTGGGCTGCCATCTGGCCGGGGTGGTCGGAGAAGATGGTGGCGTCTTGGAGATCACCCTGACGCAGACGGACACACTGGCCGTCTTTGAGATCAATGGCGGGAATGAGTAAGAGTGACATAGAGGGTTAGGACGGCTTCCACTGACAAAAGTTTACTAGCAGGCGCTGTCCTGCGGCGGCGCTCTTCTCCGGATGAAACTGGGTGGCAATGATGTTGTCTCGGGCCACAGCGCAGACAAAACGACGTCCGTAGTCAGCCTCACCGAGGACGTCTGAGTCCAGGGCCGGCTCCGCATGAAAGCTGTGCACAAAGTAGAACCAGTCGCCCTTCCCCATGGTGCCCAGGCCTTCCAACACCGGATGCGGCCGGCGAAAGGCCACCCGATTCCAGCCCATGTGGGGCACCTTGAGTGGACGACCATCGGCTCCAACCGCACCTCGGGCGGGGGTGAAGCGAATCACTTGGCCGGGAATGATGCCCAGGCCAGCGGTATCGCCCTCTTCGCTGTGCTCAAAGAGCATCTGCTGGCCCACGCAAATGCCGAAGAAAGGCTTCTGCGAGATGGCCTCGCGCAAGGCCTCGGACAGGCCCGATTGCGCAAGGCTTGCCATGCAGTCGGGCATGGCCCCTTGGCCTGGAAAGATGATGCGGTCGGCGCGTCGCAGGAGGTCGGGGTCTCGAACCAAGGACACCTCGCCAGCCCGGAGTTGATGGGCATTGGCGGCCATCACGGCTCGCAGCACGCTGCGGACATTGCCACCACCGTAATCGACGATCGCGATCATCGGCCTGGCCGCGCGCGAATTTAAAGGCTGCCCTTGGTCGACGGAATGGCGTTGGCGTCGAGCCGGGGGTCGAGTGCCACGGCCATTCGCAAGGCCCGACCAAACGCCTTGAAGAGTGTTTCACACTGATGGTGCGCGTTCTCGCCCTTGAGGTTGTCGAAGTGCAGGGTGACCTGTGCGTGGTTCACAAAGCCCTGAAAAAATTCATGGATGAGGTCGAGGTCGAACTGGCCGACGAACTGCCGCTTCCAGACGCAATTGAACTCCAGGCCAGGCCGGCCGGAAAGATCCACCACCACGCGCGAGAGGGCCTCATCCAGCGGAACATAGGAGTGGCCATAACGAACGACACCCTGCTTGTTCCCGATGGCCTTGGAAAAGGCTTGGCCCAGCGTGATGCCGATGTCTTCCACGGTGTGGTGGGCATCAATTTCAAGGTCGCCCTTGGCCCGAATGGTGAGGTCTACCAGGCCATGCCGCGCGATTTGATCCAGCATGTGATCGAGGAATGGAATGCCGGAATCCAGTTCACGCGCGCCCGTGCCATCCAGGCCGATCTTCACGTAAATCTGGGTCTCTGCGGTGTTTCGTTGGACGTCAGCGGTTCTCATAGACCAAATGATACAGTCGCGCGATGAACCCGTTTTGGAGCCCTGTGGTGGGGCAGTTGGCCCCCTACATTCCAGGTGAGCAGCCCCAGGTCGATGGGCTCATCAAACTCAACACCAACGAGAATCCCTATCCGCCGTCCCCGAGGGTGGTCGAGGCCATTCGTGCCGTGCTCGGGGCCGACGGAAATCGGCTTCGCCTCTACCCGGATCCGCACTCCGCAGAACTACGCGCAGCTGCTGCAGGCCTGTATGGGCTCACGGCTGACCATGTCTTCGCGGGCAATGGCTCCGATGAGGTGCTCGCCTTTGTCTTCCAGGGGCTGCTCCACCACAGCGAGCCCGTGGTCTTTCCCGACATCACCTACAGTTTCTACCCGAGTTACTGCAGGCTCTACGGCCTGACCCACCAGACGCTTGCGCTCACCGATGACTTCGAGATTGAGCTTGCGGCCGTGCCAAGGTCTGCACGTGCGCTGATCTTTCCGAACCCCAATGCCCCCACCGGGCGAGTGCTGGCGCGCAGTGCCATTGAGCAGTTCCTGACTGAGCGGCCTGAGACCTTGGTGGTGGTCGATGAGGCCTATGTGGACTTTGGTGCCGAGTCGTGTGCGCCGCTGGTGGCCTCTCATGCAAACCTGCTGGTGACACAGTCACTCTCCAAGTCACGCGCACTGGCCGGCCTGCGGGTGGGCCTCGCCTTCGGTCAGCCCGGGCTCCTGGAGGCCCTCATCCGCATCAAGGACAGCTTCAACTCCTACCCACTGGATCGGCTGGCCGGTGCGGCCGCGGTGGCCGCAATGACAGACATCGACTGGCTTGAGCGCAATCGCCAGACGGTGATGCGCTCGCGCGACTGGCTCACCCAGCGTCTGACCTTACTCGGATTTGAGGTGCTGCCCTCAATGGCCAACTTCGTCTTTGCCCGGCACCCCGAACGAGAGGCTGCAGTGCTGGCCGATGGCCTGCGGGCTCGAAAGATTCTGGTTCGGCATTTCGACAAGCCCCGTATCCACGACCGACTGCGCATCACGGTGGGAACGCAGCCTCAGTGCGAGGCGCTGGTCGATGCCCTGGCAGCACTCACGAACAACGATCCAGCCCGATAGTCGGCGAGCCGAACGCATGCGGCTCGCGTGCGCGGCCTACACGTCGGATTAACTTTTGAGGCGAAGTTCCGCGGCCCGAGCATGCGCCGGCAGATGCTCACCCCAGGCGAGCGTGGAGGCCACGCGCCCCAGAACTTGGGCGCCCGCCTCGGTCACGTGAATAAGCGAGGTGCGCTTCTGAAAGTCGTAGACCCCCAAGGGCGATGAGAAACGGGCGGTCTGCATGGTCGGCAGCACATGATTGGGCCCTGCGCAGTAATCGCCAATCGATTCAGATGCATAGCGGCCCATGAAGATTGCGCCGGCATGTCGAATTTTGTCAGCCCAGCGCTCGGGCTCATCTGTGGAGACCTCAAGGTGTTCGGGCGCGATTTGCGAGGCGAGTTCGCAGGCCTCATCCAGGCTTCGGGTAAGGATGAAGAGACCCCGATTGCGCAGAGACGTCTCAATAACCGCCCGCCGGGGCATGTCCGGCAGGAGGCGGTCGATCGAGGCCTGAACCTTGTCGATGTAGGCGGCATCCGGCGTGAGCAGAATGGACTGAGCAAGCTCATCGTGCTCGGCCTGGGAGAAGAGATCCATGGCCACCCAGTCGGGGTCGGTCTTGCCGTCGCAGATCACGAGAATTTCGGAGGGACCCGCGATCATGTCGATGCCCACCTTGCCAAAGACCTGACGCTTGGCCTCGGCCACATAGGCGTTGCCCGGGCCCACGATCTTATCCACCGCGGGAATGGTCTGCGTGCCATAGGCCAGGGCGGCCACGGCCTGGGCGCCGCCCACCGTGAAGACCCGGTCCACACCCGCGAGGTGCGCAGCGGCCAGCACCAAGGGATTGCGCTCGCCATCGGGTGTGGGCACCACCATGACAATCTCGGGCACCCCCGCCACCTTCGCAGGCAGCGCATTCATGAGCACGGAGGATGGATAGGCAGCCTTCCCGCCGGGCACGTAGAGGCCTGCCCGGTCCAAGGGGGAGACGCGCTGACCAAGGGTTGAGCCGTGAGCATCGGTGATGGACCACGACGCCTGACGCTGGGCTTCATGAAAGACACGAATGCGATCAGCGGCCACGGCCAGCGCCTCTCGATGCGCTGCCGACAGCCCCTCGTGAGCCGCCTTGAGCGCCGAGGCGGGAAGCTCCAGGGCCTTGGCCGATGAGACCTTGAGCCGATCAAAGGCTGCGGTGTACTCCAAAACTGCCTCGTCGCCACGGCCTCGTACGTCGGCGAGAATGCCCTTGACCGTGGCGGAGATGGCGTCGTCTTGGCCCGCCTCATGGGCGAGCATCTTGAGCAATCGCGGCTGGAAATCCGGCTGGGTGGTGGCGAGGCGCTGAATGGGCAAGGGCGTGGACATGGTCAGGCCTTGGATTGTCGGGCGAAATCTTCAATGATGGGTGACAAGGCCGCATGCTGAGTCTTCAAGGCGGTCTGATTCACGATCAGCCGCGAGCTCACCTGGGCAATGGGCTCCACCTCGACCAGGCCATTGGCCGCCAAGGTGGCACCGGTGGAGACCAGGTCGACGATGACATCTGCAAGGCCCACCAAGGGTGCGAGCTCCATCGAACCATAGAGCTTGATGAGGTCTGCATGCACCCCACGCGACTCAAAAAACTGCCGGGCCGTCTGAAGGTATTTGGTGGCCACGCGCACACGCGCGCCACGGCGAAGCTTGTCGGCCACATCCATGCCCACGGGCGCAGCAAGGCTCATTCGGCAGCGACCAATCCCCAAATCGACCGGCTGATACAGACCATTGCCACCGTGCTCCACCAGAACATCCGAGCCGGCAATGCCCAGGTCAGCCGCGCCAAACTGCACATAGGTGGGCACGTCACTGGCACGCACGATGAGCAGGCGCAGGTCGGGGCGGTTGGTCTCGAGGATGAGCCGACGTGAGGTATCCGGATCTTCAGCCGGCCGAATGCCCATGCCCTGGAGCATGGGAAGGGCCTCTTCAAAGAGGCGGCCCTTGGACAAGGCCAGCGTGATCATGCCGACACCCTCGTCACGCGAGCCCCGAGGCCTACCAGTTTCTGTTCCATGCGGTCGTAGCCGCGGTCGAGGTGGTAGATGCGATCGATGTCGGTCGTGCCTTCGGCCACCAGGCCCGCAATGACCAGGCCTGCGGAGGCGCGCAGGTCGGTGGCCATGACCCTTGCGCCGGTGAGCCGGGAGACACCCTTGACCACGGCCGTGTGGCCATCGATCTCGATCTGCGCGCCCAGCCTGCGCATCTCTTGGACATGCATGAATCGGTTCTCGAAGATGGTCTCCACCACCATGCCCGTGCCATTGGCAATGGCATTGACCGCCATGAGCTGGGCTTGCATGTCGGTGGCAAAGCCGGGATACGGCGCCGTGCGCACATTGACAGAACGAGGCCGCCCGGACGCGCGCGCCAGAATGCCTTCGTCGGTCGACTGCCAGTCGAGCCCAGCCTCTTGAAGTTTGTCGAGTGTGGCGCCCATCTGGTCGGCCCGTGCCCCAAGGGCGGTGAGTTCTCCGCCGGTGGCCATGACCGCGCACAGGAAGGTGCCCGCCTCGATGCGGTCCGGCATGACGGTGTGCTCGGCCCCATGCAAAGCCTCCACGCCCCGGATGGTGATGCGATCTGTGCCGGCGCCTTCGATTTGAGCGCCCATGGACTGAAGCACCACGGCCAAGTCCACCACCTCGGGCTCGCAGGCTGCGTTTTCGATGACGGTGGTGCCCTCGGCCAGGCAGGCCGCCATCATCAGGTTCTCGGTACCGGTGACGGTGACCATGTCGGTAGAAATGCGGGCACCCTTGAGCCGACCAGCGCGTGCCTTGATGTAGCCATGGTCGATCTCGATCTGCGCCCCCATGGCGGTGAGGCCCTTGATGTGCTGGTCCACCGGGCGCTGACCAATGGCGCAGCCGCCCGGCAGGCTCACCAGCGCCTCGCCAAATCGGGCCAGCATGGGGCCGAGCACGAGCACCGAGGCGCGCATGGTCTTGACGAGCTCATAAGGGGCCTCGAGCCGGCTGATGCGATCGGCCTGCAGGGTCAGGGTTTCCTGTCCATCGATGGACTGAGCATGCCGCTCACAGCGCAGGCCCATGCCTTCGAGGAGCTTGCGCATGGTGGCCACATCCCGAAGGGGTGGTACGTTGTGCAAGACCAGGGGCGCATCGGTGAGCAGGCCGGCACAGAGAATGGGCAGGGCGGCATTCTTGGCCCCAGAAATTCGGACGCGGCCATGAAGGGGCTGGCCCCCTTGAATCTGAAAACGATCCATGAAGGGGCCTTAGGCGCCGGACTGCTCGGCCCATTCGGCCGGCGTGAGGGTCTTCATCGACAGGGCGTGGATCTCCTGGCGCATGCGATCGCCCAGGGCGCCATAGACGAGCTGATGGCGGGCGATCAGACGCTTGCCCTCAAAGGCCGCACTGACAATCACAGCCTCGAAGTGATGGCCATCGCCATCGACTGCAAGGTGCTCGCAGGCCAGGCCCTCGCGGATGTACTGCTCAATGTTTTTGGGTGTCACCATGCCTCTATTCTACGGCGACCCCTTGGAACACTTTGCGGAAGACCTGCTCCAGGCGGTTCACCCCCTGAGTCTGCGACAAGAGATCGGTCGTCTCACCCTCCAAGGCCAATTCACCCCGCCGCAGGAAGGCCAGCCGACGGCAGAGCTGCTCGGCCTCCTCTAAATAATGGGTGGTGAGCAGAATGGTGTGGCCCTTGTGATTGAGGCCGCGAATAAACTGCCAAAGGCTCTCTCGCAGTTGGATGTCCACGCCGGCGGTGGGCTCATCGAGCACGATGACGGCCGGCCGATGAACCAAAGCCTGGGCCACGAGCACTCGGCGCTTCATGCCACCCGACAATGCACGCAGGTTGGTGTCGGCCTTGTCGGAGAGGCCCAGCGCCACGAGCAGTTCATCGATCCAGTCGTCGTTGCGCAGCAGGCCAAAGAAGCCCGACTGAATGCGCAGGGTCTCGCGCACCGTGAAGAAGGGGTCGAAGACCAGTTCTTGGGGCACCACCCCGAGTCGTCGGCGGGCCTCAGACGGGTGCGTGGCCACATCAAAGCCCATGACCTCTGCGCGGCCGGCACTCGGACGAGTGAGCCCCGCCATGATCTGGATGAGGGTGGTCTTTCCAGCGCCGTTGGGCCCCAGCAGGCCGAAGAAGTCCCCCTGCTCGATCTGAAGGCTGACATCACGCAAGGCACAAAAGCCGGTGTCCGGGTGACCGTAGACCTTGGTCACTCCCTGCAAACAAACGGCAGGCGTCATGCGGTCGGCAACAGGGCGTCGACGGAGGAGAGCTTGGCCAGTTCCAGTAGTGCAGGCGGCATGCCCGACCAGACCAGTTGAATGCCACGCTGCTGCGCCTGCCGCGTGAGTGCTAGAAGCACCGTAAGGGCGGACGTATCGACCTTGCCAAGGGCAGCGAGATTCATGACCACGGTCTGACCAGCCGAGGTGCCTCGGATGGCCTCCTCGAGTTCAGCAGCAGCCATTTGAAGCACCGCGGGCGCCAACTGCAGCGTGAGCGGCCCCGTGAATGCACGTGGCCCGACGGAAATCGATTCAGGAGCCACGGGCGACGGACGACTGCCGCAGGGACTTGTTCTTGGACTGGAGTGCGGCGATGAGCCCATCGATGCCGCGGGCGCCCACCAATTGAGAGAACTGGCTGCGGTAATGGTCGACCAGCCACAGGCCCAGCACATTGAAGTCGTAGATCTTCCAGCCGGCAGGCGTCTTGTGCAGGCGATAGTCGAGCTGGATGGGCTCCTTGCCCGTTCTAAGCACAAAGGTGCGTACCACGACATCTTGGTCTTCGGGGGCGTATCGGGCAGGCCTCACCTGAACCGTGGTGTCTTGCACCTGACGCAGGGCATCGGCATAGGTGAGGAGCAAAAGCTCACGAAAGGCTGCCATGAGCTGTTCCTGCTGGGCCGGCGAGGCACGGCGCCAGTGGATGCCCACGGTGAGCGCCGTCATTTTGGAGAAGTCGACCACCGGCATGACCCGCTGGTCGACCAGCGCGTTCATCCGATTGAGGTCGCCCTGCTGAAGGCTGCGATCGGCTCGAACCGTGTCGAGGATGTCTTGGGTGACCACTTTGATGAGGTCATCGGGCGAGGCCACTCGCTGCTGCGCACTTGCAAGGCCGGGGGCCAAGGCCACCAGGGCCGCAAGCGTCAGAGCGTACGACGCAACCCGGAGACGGATAAAGGTGAGGAACATCATGGCGAGGCCTTTGAAGGAGCGGTCTCGCCATTAGAAACCTGCTGGGCCCGTCTTGCCAAATAGGCATCACGCACCGAGAGGTATCGGTCGAAGGAGAGGGCATCGAGCGTGGACTCCACCCCCAAGAGGCCTGCACGGGTGTCGATCACCCGTGTGCCTCGCACCGTCCATTCAGTGGGGGTGTCTACGGAGAAAATCTGGTCAAAAGGGTCGGTGGCGAAATCGGCCACCGTGCCCACGGTGTCACGGGCCGTGCTCGGGCCCAGCAGGGGCAACACAATGTAGGCCCCAGGCTCGGCACCCCAGCGGCCAAAGGTCTGGCCGAAATCTTCCTTGGTCTTGGGAAGGCCCATGTCACTGGCGGGGTCTGCCAGACCAAGAATGCCAATGGTGGTGTTCACCAGCACGCGCCCTGCCGTCTGGCCCGCCTTGGTTCCCTCTCCCTGCAACAGGTGGTGAATGGTGGTGACCATGTCGGAAAGGTTGCCAAAGAAATTGCCCACCCCCTTTTGAATGAGGTCGGGGACATGGTTGCGATAGCCCTGGGCCACGGGCTTGAGGATGGCCTCGTCGACCTCGGTGTTGAAGTCGAACATGGCCCTGTTGTAGCGCTCGAATGGGTCGCGCGGGTCGGACTGATGGCCCTCGGGCAGGCTTGCGCAGCCCGCGGCCAAGGCCAGAAAGGTGCCCAAGCAAGCCAGGCGCATCCATTGCACCACGGCAGCCGGCACGGCCAGGCAAATGCGAGGCGTCATTTCAGGCCCCCAGACTTGTCATCGCCAGCTCCGCCGGTGTCCCGGTTGTAGAGAAACTGGGAAATGATGTTCTCGAGCACGACTGCCGACTGGGTCAGGGTGATGCGATCGTTGTCCTTGAGCATTTGGTCGTCGGCCCCTGGCAGCAGGCCAATGTATTTCTCACCCAAAAGACCTGCGGTGAGGATTTGGGCAGAGCTGTCCTTGGGAAAGTCCACGCTGGAATCGATCTCCAGCAAGACCCTGGCCTGGTAGCGTTGGTCGTCAAAGTCGATGCTGCGCACCCGGCCCACCACCACGCCGGCACTTCGCACCGCCGCCCGAGGCTTCAAGCCCCCGATGTCATCGAAGAAGGCCACCACGGTGTAACTCGGCCCCGAGGCCATGCTCGTAAGGTTGCTCACCTTGAGTGATAAAAAGAGGAGTGCGGCCAGGCCAATCAGGACAAACAGGCCGACCAGCACATTGATGGTTCTTTGCATGTTGAAAGCCTATCAGAGCGCGCCAAACATCAGCGCGGTGA
>JBEARM010000018.1:0-18461 GCA_041163175.1 Pseudomonadota bacterium
ATGGCCAAGGGCAAGTTTGAGCGGACCAAGCCGCATGTGAACGTAGGGACGATTGGTCACGTGGACCATGGGAAGACGACGTTGACGGCTGCGATCACGACGGTGTTGTCGACGAAGTTTGGTGGTGAGGCCAAGGGCTATGACCAGATTGATGCGGCGCCGGAGGAGAAGGCTCGTGGGATCACGATCAACACGGCGCACGTGGAGTATGAGACGGCCTCGCGTCACTATGCGCACGTGGACTGCCCGGGCCATGCCGACTATGTGAAGAACATGATCACGGGTGCGGCGCAGATGGACGGTGCCATTTTGGTGTGTTCGGCCGCTGATGGTCCGATGCCCCAGACGCGTGAGCACATTCTGCTGGCCCGCCAGGTGGGTGTGCCTTACATCATTGTGTTTTTGAACAAGTGCGACATGGTCGACGATGCCGAGCTGCTCGAGCTCGTGGAGATGGAAGTTCGCGAGCTGCTCTCGAAGTACGACTTTCCTGGCGATGACACCCCGATTGTGAAGGGCTCTGCAAAGCTGGCGCTCGAGGGCGACAAGGGTGAGCTCGGTGAGGGCGCGATTCTGAAGCTCGCTGAGGCGCTGGATTCTTACATTCCCACGCCTGAGCGTGCCATTGATGGTGCCTTCCTGATGCCCATTGAGGATGTCTTCTCGATCTCGGGCCGTGGCACGGTGGTCACGGGCCGTGTGGAGCGTGGCATTGTGAAGGTGGGTGAAGAGATTGAGATCGTGGGCATCAAGGACACGGTCAAGACGACCTGTACGGGTGTGGAGATGTTCCGCAAGCTGCTCGACCAGGGTCAGGCCGGTGACAACGTGGGTGTGCTGCTGCGTGGCACCAAGCGTGAGGAGGTGGAGCGTGGTCAGGTGCTGGCCAAGCCTGGCTCGATCACGCCGCACACCAAGTTTGAGTGTGAGGTCTATGTGCTCTCGAAGGACGAGGGTGGTCGTCACACGCCTTTCTTTAACAACTACCGTCCGCAGTTTTACTTCCGTACGACCGATGTGACGGGCTCGGTGGTGCTGCCTGAGGGCACGGAGATGGTGATGCCTGGTGACAATGTGAAGATGGTGGTCACCCTGATTGCTCCGATTGCCATGGAGCAGGGCCTGCGCTTTGCCATCCGCGAGGGCGGCCGAACCGTCGGCGCAGGCGTCGTCGCTAAAGTGATCGAATAACCCAAGGACCCAGCATGCAACAGAAAATCCGCATTCGTCTCAAGGCGTTCGATTACAAGCTGATCGATCAGTCTGCGCTCGAGATTGTCGACACAGCCAAGCGCACCGGTGCGGTGGTTCGGGGCCCGGTGCCCCTTCCCACCCGATTTCGTCGCTTCGACATTCTGCGCAGCCCGCACGTGAACAAGACCTCACGCGACCAGTTCGAGCTGCGCACCCACCAGCGACTCATGGACATCGTCGACCCCACCGAAAAGACCGTCGATGCCCTCATGAAGCTCGATCTTCCCGCTGGCGTGGATGTGGAAATCAAGCTGCAGTAAGGCGGAATTTGCAAGATCGGCCAGTTGTGTAATAGACTAGCGGGCTTTCCTGCACTGCCAGCGGGTAGTGTGAGAAATCTCGAAATTTAATCAGCCCCAGCCAATCGCAGCTGGGATCGGAGAAAAAATGAGCCTTGGACTTTTAGGTCGCAAGGTTGGCATGACCCGTGTGTTCACGGACGAGGGAGACACCATCCCTGTGACCGTGATCGATGTGTCAGACAACCGCGTCACCCAGATCAAGTCAACCGAGACCGACGGCTACAGCGCTGTTCAGGTTGCATTTGGCGTCAAGCGCGCCACCCGTGTGTTGAAGCCGCAGGCAGGCCATGTCGCCAAGGCTGGCGTTCAGGCCGGTGAGCTGATGCGTGAATTCCCTGTGTCGGCTGAGGCGTTGGCCAATGTTGCCGCCGGCCAGCACCTCACGGTCGAGATCTTCACGCCCGGGCAGATGGTCGATGTCACCGGCACCACGCAGGGCAAGGGCTTTGCGGGCACCATTGCTCGGCACAACTTTGCATCCCAGCGCGCCTCCCACGGAAACTCGCGTTCGCACAATGTGCCCGGTTCCATCGGCATGGCCCAAGATCCAGGCCGCGTGTTTCCCGGCAAGAAAATGCCCGGACACGACGGTGCAGCCCGACGCACGACCCAGAACCTTGAAGTGGTTCGTGTGGACACGGCCCGCCAGCTCGTCCTGATCAAGGGTGCGGTGCCCGGCTCCAAGGGTGGCCACGTGATCATCCGTCCAGCCGTTCGCTCGGCTGCGAAGGCATAAGGGGCTCGCCAATATGGAACTCATGCTCTTAAACGAAGCCGGCCAGTCTGCCGGTACGGTGCAGGCCAACGATGTCGTCTTCAACCGCGACTTCAATGAGCCCCTCGTGCACCAGGTCGTGGTGGCCTATCAGGCCAATGCCCGCAGCGGCAACCGCGCGCAAAAAGATCGCAGCGAGGTCAACAAATCGACCCGCAAACCCTGGCGCCAAAAGGGCACAGGCCGTGCCCGTGTGGGCCGCGCCTCCAGCCCTCTGTGGCGTGGCGGTGGCAAGGTCTTCCCGAACTCGCCCGATGAGAACTTCAGCCACAAGCTCAACAAGAAGATGTACCGCGCCGGCGTGCGGTCCATCCTCTCGCAGCTGGCCCGCGAAGGCCGCCTGGCCATCGTGGAGAAGTTTGAGGTCGAGGCTCCCAAGACCAAGCTCGTGGCCGAGAAGCTCAAGCAGATGGGCATGGATTCCGTGCTGCTCATCACCGACAACCTCGATGAGTCCTTGTACCTGGCGTCTCGTAACCTGCAGAGCATTGCCGTGATCGAGCCCGAGGCTGCAGATCCAGTCTCCCTGGTCTATTTCGACAAGGTGCTCATGACCCGTGCTGCACTGGCCCGTTTCGAGGAGATGTTTGCATGAACCAGGAACGCCTCATGAAGATCCTGCTCTCGCCAATCGTCTCTGAGAAGAGCACGCAGATTGGCGAGCAGAACAACCAGGTGGCCTTTCGTGTGCTGCAGGATGCCACCAAGCCAGAGATCAAGGCAGCCGTTGAGCTCATGTTCAAGGTCCAGGTCGACACCGTCCGTGTGCTCAACCAAAAGGGCAAGGCCAAGCGTTACGGCAAGACCAGTGGACGTCGGCGCGACACCCGCAAGGCCTATGTCAGCCTGGCCCAGGGCCAGGAAATCAACTTCGTTGGGGAGGCTGCGTAATGCCCATCGTCAAACTCAAGCCCACCTCTGCTGGCCAACGGGCCATGGTCAAGGTGACCCACCCGCATCTCTACAAGGGTCGGCCGCTCGAGGCACTTACCGAGCACCAGTCCAAGACTGCGGGCCGCAACAACCTTGGCCGTATCACCACGCGTCATCGTGGCGGTGGCCATAAGCAGCACTACCGCATCATCGATTTCCGCCGCCTCAAGGATGGCATTCCTGCCAAGGTCGAGCGCATCGAGTACGACCCCAACCGCAGCGCCCACATCGCCCTGCTCTGCTACGCCGACGGCGAGCGCCGCTACATCATTGCCCCGAAAGGCGTGGAGGTCGGCACCGAGCTCATGAATGGCTCAGAGGCGCCGATTCGGCCAGGCAACAGCCTGCCCATTCGCAACATTCCTGTTGGCTCAACCATCCATTGCATCGAGATGCTTCCGGGCAAAGGCGCCCAGCTGGCCCGTTCGGCTGGTGGCAGCGCGCAGCTTCTGGCCCGTGAAGGCACCTATGCCCAGGTTCGCCTGCGCTCCGGCGAGATCCGTCGTGTGCATATCGAGTGCCGGGCCACCATGGGTGAGGTGAGCAATGGTGAGCACAACCTGCGTCAGTACGGCAAGGCCGGCGCCATTCGTTGGCGCGGCATTCGTCCAACCGTGCGCGGCGTGGCCATGAACCCTGTCGATCACCCACACGGTGGTGGTGAGGGTCGAACAGGCGAGGCCCGCGAGCCCGTCAGCCCGTGGGGAACCCCCACCAAGGGCTACAAGACCCGGCGCAACAAGCGCACCAACTCCATGATTGTGACCAGCCGTCACAAGCGGAAATAAGCCCTAAAGGAACCAGCACAGATGTCACGTTCTGCTAAAAAAGGTCCGTTTGTAGACGACCACCTTTTCAAGAAAGTCGAGATTGCGGTCGAGTCCAAGGACAAACGCCCCATCAAGACTTGGTCCCGTCGGTCCACCATTCTTCCGGAATTCGTGGGCCTGACCATCGCTGTTCACAATGGCCGTCTGCATGTGCCTGTCTATGTGACAGACAACATGGTCGGCCACAAGCTCGGCGAATTCGCCCTGACCCGTACGTTCAAGGGTCATGCCGCCGATAAAAAGGCCAAGAAGTAACCGGCCCCGCGCAGAGACCAGAGGACAAACATGGAAACTTCCGCAAAACTCAGGGGCGTCCGCCTCTCAGCCCAGAAGGGCCGGCTCGTGGCCGACCTGATCCGAGGCAAGCCCGTTGAGCAGGCGCTCAACACACTGGCCTTCACCCCCAAGAAGGCGGCGGTGATCGTCAAGAAGGTTCTCGAGTCGGCCATCGCCAACGCTGAACACAACGATGGCGCAGACATCGATGAACTCAAGGTCACCTCCATCACCGTGGAGCGTGGCACCAAGCTGCGTCGTTTCTCTGCACGAGCCAAGGGCCGTGGCGTTCGGATCGAAAAGCCGACCTGCCACATTTGCATCACCGTCGGTAACTAAGGGCCAGACATGGGTCAAAAAATACATCCCACCGGATTCCGTCTTGTTGTTTCCCGCAATTGGTCGTCGCGCTGGTTCGCCAACCCCCGCGACTTCAGCAAGATGCTCAATGAAGACATTCAGGTTCGCGATTTCCTCAAGAAGCGCCTCAAGAGCGCCGCAGTCGGGCGAGTGCTCATCGAGCGCCCCGCCAAGAACGCCAAGATCACCATCTTCAGCGCACGCCCCGGTGTCGTGATCGGCAAGAAGGGCGAAGACATCGAGGCTCTCAAGACCCAGCTCTCCACCATGATGGGCGTGCCTGTGCATGTCAACATTGAAGAGATTCGCAAGCCAGAGGTCGATGCCCAGCTCATCGCAGAGAACATCACTCAGCAGCTCGAGAAGCGGATCATGTTCCGCCGTGCCATGAAGCGGGCCATGCAGAACGCCATGCGCCTCGGTGCCCAGGGCATCAAGATCATGAGTTCGGGCCGCTTAAATGGTGCCGAAATCGCTCGAACCGAGTGGTACCGCGAAGGCCGTGTGCCTCTTCACACCCTTCGGGCCGACATCGATTATGGCTTTGCCGAGGCCAACACCACCTACGGCATCATTGGCGTGAAGGTCTGGGTCTACAAGGGGGACACCCTGGGCCGAACCGATGCGCCTGTGGCCGCTGAGCCTCCCATGGCCGAGCCCAGGGACGAGAAGAAGCCTCGTCGGGCACCGGCTGCACCCCGCCGGGTCAAGGCTGAAGGCGATGCGCCTGCAGCTGCTGCACCCGAAGGCGATGCAAAGCCCGCCGTGAAACGTGTTCGCAAGGTCGCTGCCACACCGGCTGCAGACAAGCCCGCAACCTAAACCAGACAAGCCAGAGGTTCTCTATGTTGCTACCCTCACGCCGGAAGTATCGGAAAGAACAAAAAGGCCGGAACACAGGCCTGGCCACCCGTGGCGCCAATGTGTCGTTCGGCGAGTTCGGACTCAAGGCCACTGGCCGCGGTCGCCTCACCTCACGCCAGATCGAGGCGGCTCGCCGTGCCATGACCCGTCACATTAAGCGCGGTGGCCGCATCTGGATCCGCATCTTCCCGGACAAGCCGATTTCCCAAAAGCCTGCAGAGGTTCGGATGGGCAATGGCAAAGGAAATGTGGAGTACTACGTGGCCGAGATTCAGCCCGGCAAAGTGCTTTACGAGATGGACGGTGTCGACGAGACCCTCGCCCGTGAAGCGTTTCGTCTGGCCGCTGCCAAGCTTCCCTTGGCCACCACCTTCGTGGTTCGCCAGGTGGGCCGTTAATTCAAGGAATCCGAGACATGAAAGCCTCTGAACTTCGCACCAAGAACGATACCGAGCTCCAACAGGAACTAGAGTCGTTGCTGAGGGCACACTTCAACCTGCGCATGCAGCATGGCACACAGCAGCTGACCAACACAGCTCAGTTGGGCCATGTTCGCCGTGACATCGCCCGTGTGCGCACCCTCCTTCGTCAAAGGACATCGGCATGACCCAGACCGCCTCCCTTACCCGAACCCTCGTGGGCCGGGTTGTCAGCGACAAAATGCAAAAGACTGTCACGGTGCTTGTTGAGCGCCGGATTCAGCACCCCATTTATGGCAAGTTCATGGGCCGCAGCAAGAAGTACCACGCCCACGTAGAACAAGAGGGCATTCAAATGGGCGATACCGTCGAGATCTCCGAAACCCGCCCGATCTCGAAGACGAAGGCCTGGGCCGTGACCAAGCTGATCAGCAAGGCCGTGGTGGTTTGAAGCATTTGTAGGATATAGTAGAGGGCTGTTCTCGATTGTCTTCCCGTTAGCGGGCCCAAAACTATCTGAGCGCGTTTCTGAAGTTTGCTCAGACAAGTTGGGAGCAGGTCCTTCCATTTTGTTGTGTATGTTGAACTGAGGAATCAGGAATCATGATTCAGATGCAATCGCGTCTGGACGTCGCCGACAACACCGGCGCCCGTTCGGTCATGTGTATCAAAGTGTTGGGTGGATCCAAGCGCCGCTATGCCGGCATTGGAGACGTCATCAAGGTGTCCATCAAAGACGCAGCCCCCCGTGGCCGCGTGAAGAAGGGCGAGATCTACAACGCCGTGGTGGTGCGCACCGCCAAGGGCGTTCGCCGCCCCGATGGCTCACTCATTCGCTTCGATGGCAATGCCGCCGTGCTGCTCAACGCCAAGCTTGAGCCCATCGGAACGCGCATCTTTGGCCCAGTGACCCGTGAACTCCGCAGCGAGCGGTTCATGAAGATCGTGTCGTTGGCCCCAGAAGTGATTTAACAAGAGTAGAGATCAGACCATGAACAAGATTCGCAAGGGTGACGAGGTCATCGTGATCACCGGCCGTGACAAGGGCAAGCGTGGCGTCGTGCTGCGCCGCGTCGACGACCAGCACCTGGTGGTCGAGGGCGTGAATATCGTTAAGAAACACACCAAGCCCAACCCCATGAAAGGCCAGCAGGGCGGCATCGTCGACAAGACCATGCCCATCGACCAGTCGAATGTGGCCATCTATAACGCGGCCACCCAGAAGGCCGACCGTGTCCAGATCCAGGTTTCAGAAAACGGCGAGAAGCAGCGGGTCTTTGCCTCCAATAAGGCGGCCGTCCCAACTGCCGTTAGCAACTCCTAAGCCTCGCGCACCAAAGGAATCCAAATGTCACGCATGCAAGAAATTTATCGCGACAAGGTGGCCCCGGAGCTCATGACCAAGTTTGGCTACAAGAGCGCCATGGAAGTGCCCCGCCTCTCAAAGATCACCCTGAACATGGGAGTTGGAGAGGCCATCGCCGACAAAAAGGTCATTGAGAATGCTGTCTCCGACCTCACCAAGATTGCTGGCCAGAAGCCAGTGATCACCAAAGCCCGCAAGGCCATCGCTGGCTTCAAGATTCGTGAGGGTTATCCCATCGGCTGCATGGTCACGCTCCGTGGCAATCGCATGTACGAGTTCCTCGATCGCTTCGTCACCATTGCACTGCCCCGCGTGCGCGACTTCCGAGGGATCTCTGGGAAGTCCTTCGATGGCCGTGGCAACTACAACATCGGCGTCAAAGAGCAGATCATCTTCCCCGAGATCGAGTACGACAAGGTCGACGCCGTCCGGGGTCTCAACATCAGCGTCACCACCACCGCAAAGACCGACGAAGAGGCCAAGGCGCTCCTGTCTGCCTTCCGGTTCCCGTTCAAATCCTGACCTAGGACAGACATGGCAAAGCTCTCCCTTATCAATCGCGAAAAAAAGCGCATGGCCACGATCCAGAAGTTCGCGGCCAAACGTGCGGCCCTCAAGGCCATCATCGACGACCAGTCCAAATCTGAAGAGGAGCGATACGAGGCGCGCCTCACGCTACAGAAACTGCCGCGCAACGCCAGCCCGGTTCGTCTGCGGGCCCGCTGCCAGCTGACGGGCCGCCCGCGTGGCACCTTCAAGATGTTTGGCCTTGGCCGCGCCAAGATCCGTGAGGCTGCCTTTCGCGGTGAGATCCCTGGTCTCACCAAGGCCAGCTGGTAACCGTTTGCACAACCAAGTACAGAATTAAAAAGGGTCTCATCTTATGAGCATGAACGATCCCATCGCCGACATGTTTACCCGCATTCGCAATGCGCAGCGGGTTGAGAAGCGTTCGGTGCAGATGCCGTCCTCCAAAATTAAAGTGGCCATCGCCACTCTTTTGAAGGATGAGGGCTACATCGATGGCTACCAGGTCCGTCAAGAGGGGCCCAAGGCCGACCTCGAGATCAGCCTCAAGTACCACGCTGGTCGTCCCGTGATCGAGCGCATTGAGCGCGTCTCACGGCCTGGCCTGCGGGTCTACAAGGGCTGCGAATCCATTCCAAATGTCATGAACGGCTTGGGCGTGGCCATTGTGTCCACCTCCAAGGGACTGATGACCGACCGCAAGGCCCGTGCCACTGGTATTGGCGGCGAAGTCATCGGCATCGTTGCGTAAAGGGAGCACGACACATGTCACGCATCGCAAAGTATCCGGTTCCACTGCCCTCGGGCGTTGAGGCGCAGCTCTCGGCGGAATCCATCACGGTCAAGGGTCCGCTTGGCGCGCTCACCCAGCCCCTCACGGGCGAGGTCACGATTGCAAATGAGTCTGGGCAGTTGGTCTTCAAGGTCGCCAACGACTCACGCCATGCCAAGGCCATGAGCGGAACCGTTCGTGCGCTGGTGGCCAATATGGTCCAAGGCGTGTCCAAAGGGTTTGAGAAGAAGCTCAGCCTCATTGGCGTGGGCTACAAGGCTGCAGCCCAAGGAAAGTCGCTCAATCTGTCCCTCGGCTTCTCCCATCCCGTTGACTACGCGCTGCCTGAGGGCATCAAGGCCGAGACGCCATCCCCCACGGAGATCGTGATCAAGGGCATCGACAAGCAGCGTGTGGGCCAGGTGGCCGCTGAAGTGCGCGCCTTCCGTCCGCCCGAGCCCTACAAGGGCAAGGGTGTTCGCTACATCGACGAAGTCGTTCAGATCAAAGAAACCAAGAAGAAATAACGTCGAGTCATCGACTCAGGAACCGCATCCATGGACAAGAACCAATCAAGACTTCGCAGGGCACGGCAGGCACGGGCCAAGATCCACGAGCTCCGAGTACATCGGCTCTCCGTGCACCGCACGAATCTTCACATCTACGCAGCCATCACAGACCCCACCGGCGAGAAGGTGCTTGTGTCTGCGTCTACCGTCGAGGCCGAGGTTCGGGCGCAGCTGGCCACCCAGACGGGCCAGGGCGGCAATGTGGCGGCTGCGGCCCTGGTGGGCAAGCGCGTGGCCGAGAAGGCCAAGGCCGCTGGCATCTCATCGGTTGCATTCGATCGCGCGGGCTTCCGTTATCACGGACGCGTGAAGGCATTGGCAGACGCAGCCCGCGAGGGCGGGTTGCAGTTCTAAGCGGACACAAAGGACACAAGACATGGCAAAAATGCAGGCACGGGTCAACACCGAAGAGCGCGATGACGGCCTTCGCGAGAAGATGATTGCCGTTAACCGCGTGAGCAAGACCGTCAAGGGTGGTCGTATTCTCGGCTTTGCCGCGCTCACCGTGGTGGGTGATGGCGATGGCAGCATCGGCATGGGCAAGGGAAAGTCGCGCGAGGTGCCGGTGGCTGTTCAAAAGGCCATGGACGAAGCCCGTCGCAAACTCCTGCGCGTGCCCCTCAAGGGCGGCACCTTCCACCATGCCGTCATGGGCAAGCACGGCGCCTCCACCGTGCTCATCTCCCCGGCGCCAAAGGGCACGGGAATCATTGCTGGCGGGCCGATGCGGGCCATCTTTGAGGTCATGGGCGTGAGCGATGTGGTGGCCAAAAGCCTGGGTTCGAGCAACCCCTACAACATGGTTCGTGCAACCCTCAACGGCCTTAAGCAGATGCATACGCCGGCCGATGTGGCCAACAAGCGTGGCCTGTCCATCGAACAGATCCTGAACTAAGGGGCGCAACATGAACAAACCCACCCTCACTGTGAAGCTGGTGCGAAGCCCTGCAGGCACCCGGTCCGACCACCGTGCAACGGTGCTCGGCCTGGGCTTGAAGAAGATGCATCAGACCCGCGTCCTTGAAGACACACCCGCTGTACGCGGCATGGTCAACAAGGTCTCCTACATGGTTCAAATTATTTAAGGCTCGTCATGAAAGACTCCATGCGACTCAATACGATCGCACCGGCTGAAGGTGCGACACATGCCAAGAAGCGGGTTGGTCGGGGCATCGGTTCGGGCCTCGGAAAAACCGCAGGCCGAGGCCACAAGGGCCAGAAGTCTCGCTCGGGTGGCTTCCACAAGGTGGGCTTCGAGGGTGGTCAGATGCCCATGCATCGTCGCCTGCCCAAGCGCGGTTTCACGGCACCCTTTGGCCGTTTCACCGAAGAGGTGCGCCTGTCTGAAATCCAGAAGCTGCCCATCGACCAGATCGACCTCCTCGCCCTGAAGCAGGCCGGTGTGGTGTCTGAGCTCGCCCGGCATGCCAAGGTCATTCTCTCGGGCTCGATTAGCCGCAAGGTGAGCCTCACCGGTCTCGGTGTCACGGCAGGTGCCAAGGCTGCCATCGAGGCGGCCGGCGGCTCCGTCACCCTGCCGGTGCCCGCCGAGAAGGTCCGCAAGCTTCCGCCAAAGAACAAGGCCGCCTAAGGTTTTGTCAACAGGCTCCGAGACTCCAAGACCCTAAATGCTGCCCAAAGTCGATAAATTCGCCGATCTGCGCAAGCGCCTGATTTTTCTGGTGTTGGCCCTGGTCGTCTATCGCCTCGGTGCACATATTCCAGTTCCGGGCATCGACCCAGAGGAACTGTCCAAGCTCTTCCAGTCCCAGGCTGGCGGCATTCTTGGGCTGTTCAACATGTTCTCGGGCGGTGCGCTCTCGCGCTTTACGGTCTTCGCGCTCGGGATCATGCCGTACATCTCGGCCTCGATCATCATGCAGCTCATGTCGGTGGTCTCTCCCACCCTCGAGGCCTTGAAGAAAGAAGGCGAGGCTGGCCGCCGCAAGATCACCCAGTACACCCGCTATGGCACTGTGGTGCTGGCCATCGTTCAGGCCATTGGCATCTCCGTGGCCCTGGAATCACAGCCTGGGCTGGTCATTGACCCAAGCCTGATGTTTCGCTTCACCACGGTGGTGTCTCTTGTGACGGGAACGATGTTCCTCATGTGGCTGGGTGAGCAGATCACTGAGCGCGGCCTAGGCAACGGCATTTCCATCATTATCTTCGCGGGCATTGTGGCCGGCCTGCCCGGTGCCTTGGCCGGCCTCTTTGAACTGGTTCGCACGGGCTCCATGAGTGCCTTGGCCATGCTGTTCATCATTGCCCTGGTGGTGCTGGTCACCGCCTTTGTGGTCTTCGTGGAGCGTGGCCAGCGCCGCATTCTGGTGAACTATGCCAAGCGCCAGGTGGGCAACAAGATCTACCAGGGCCAGACCTCCCACCTGCCGCTCAAGCTCAACATGGCGGGTGTCATTCCGCCCATCTTTGCCTCGAGCATCATTCTGTTCCCGGCCACGCTCACCTCCTGGTTCAGTGGGGGCCCCGATGGTGGCATGCGCTGGCTCTCCGACTTTGCTGCCTCCCTGTCACCAGGCCAGCCGCTCTACATCGGGCTGTATGCCAGTGCCATCATTTTCTTCTGTTTCTTCTACACGGCCTTGGTCTTCAATAGCAAAGACACGGCCGACAACCTTAAGAAGAGTGGCGCCCTGATTCCGGGCATTCGTCCGGGCGACCAGACAGCACGCTACATCGACAAAATCCTGATGCGCCTCACGCTGGTGGGTGCCATCTACATCACGCTGGTCTGCCTGCTGCCCGAGTTCTTGGTGCTTCAGTACAACGTGCCTTTCTATTTCGGTGGCACCTCACTGCTGATCATCGTGGTGGTCACCATGGACTTCATGGCCCAGCTTCAGTCTTATGTGATGTCGCAGCAGTACGAAAGCCTCATGAAGAAGGCCAACTTCAGAGGGATGGGTCAGTAATGGCAAAAGACGACGCCATCCAGATGCAGGGTGAAATTGTGGAGAACCTTCCCAATGCAACCTTCCGCGTCAAACTCGAAAATGGCCATGTGGTGTTGGGCCACATCTCCGGAAAGATGCGCATGCATTACATCCGCATCCTTCCGGGAGACAAGGTCACGGTTGAACTGACACCCTACGATTTATCCCGAGCCCGAATCGTTTTTAGAGCGAAGTAAAAGAGGAATCATCATGAAAGTTCTTGCATCCGTCCGGCGCATCTGCCGCAACTGCAAAATCATCAAGCGGCACGGCGTCGTGCGTGTGATCTGCACGGACCCGCGTCATAAGCAGCGCCAAGGTTAAGGAGGAAGTCCCACATGGCCCGTATCGCCGGAATTAATATTCCCAGCCATCAGCACACAGAGATTGGCCTCACCGCCATATACGGTGTTGGCCGCCCACGCGCACGCCTGATCTGTCAGGCTGCTGGGGTTACACCCACCAAAAAGGTCAAAGACCTCACCGACGATGAACTCGACCGTCTCCGCACCGAGATCGGAAAGTTCACCACGGAGGGCGACCTTCGCCGTGAAATTTCCATGTCGATCAAGCGCCTGATGGACCTCAGCTGCTACCGTGGCCTGCGCCATCGCAAGGGTCTGCCTGTCCGTGGTCAACGCACCCGCACCAATGCCCGCACCCGCAAAGGTCCGCGCAAAGGCAGCATCACCCTCAAGAAATAAGTAGGAGAAAGACATGGCCAAAGCAGGGCAATCTGCCAACCAGCGCACCCGCAAGAAAATTCGCAAGAATGTGACCGATGCCGTCGCGCACATTCATGCGTCCTTTAACAACACCATCATCACCATCACCGACCGTCAGGGCAATACGCTCTCCTGGGCAACATCCGGGGGCGCGGGCTTTAAGGGAAGCCGCAAGAGCACGCCCTTTGCAGCCCAGGTGGCGGCCGAGGCGGCCGGCCGTGTGGCATTGGAGTGTGGTGTGAAGAATGTGGAAGTTCGGATCAAGGGCCCTGGCCCTGGTCGTGAATCCACCGTCCGAGCGCTCAACGCGCTCGGCATGCGCGTGACCCAGATCTCCGACGTCACCCCGGTGCCTCACAACGGCTGCCGGCCGCCCAAGCGTCGCCGTATCTAGTCATATTCATCAGTAAGCCCACCGTCTGGCTTGGCCAGACATTCCAAGGCCGATGACCTCGGCCTTGGCTTTCGAAAAAGGAAATCGAAGTGGCACGTTATGTTGGTCCTCGTTGTAAATTATCTCGCCGTGAAGGCACCGACCTTGGCCTTAAGAGCGCCCGTCGGTCCCTTGACTCCAAGTGCAAACAAGACAGCAAGCCTGGTCAGCATGGGCGTACCTCGGGTGCCCGTACCTCCGACTACGGCAAACAGTTGCGTGAGAAGCAGAAGGTCAAGCGCATCTACGGCATGCTGGAGCGCCAGTTTCGCCGTTACTTCGCCATGGCCTCGCTCAAGAAAGGAAACACGGGTGAGAGCCTGCTGCAACTCTTGGAGTCGCGGCTCGACAACGTGGTCTATCGGATGGGCTTTGGCTCCACCCGGGCTGAGGCGCGTCAGCTGGTCAGCCACAAGGCCATTCTCCTGAATGGAAAGCCCTGCAACATTCCTTCGGCGCAGGTGCGGCCGAACGATGTCATCTCCATTGTGGAGAAGTCCCGTGGCCAGGCTCGTATTGCCTCCTCACTGGAACTCGCCGAGCAGAGCGGCTTTCCGGGATGGGTCACCGTAGACACCAAGAAGATGGAAGGGGTCTTCAAGCAGGCGCCCGACCGCGCCGACATCTCAGCCGAGATCAACGAGAGCCTGATCGTTGAGCTCTACTCCCGCTAATCGATTCGATTGACAAGGAACCACATGCTGAACGCTTTTCTCAAGCCCCGCATCATTGAAGTGGAGCCCATGGGCGGCCACACCGCCAAGATCGTCATGGAGCCGTTTGAACGCGGCTTCGGACACACCCTGGGCAACGCCCTTCGTCGCGTGCTGCTCTCTTCCATGGAAGGCTATGCCGCCACCGAAGTCCAGATCGCTGGTGTTGTTCACGAGTACTCCACCATTGAGGGAGTTCAGGAAGACGTCGTCGATGTTCTCCTGAACCTCAAGGGCGTGGTCTTTCGTCTGGAGGGCCGTGCGGACGTGCTGCTGTCGCTGCGCAAGCAGGGCCCCGGTGTGGTCACGGCTGCCGACTTCGATCTCCCACACGATGTCACCATCCTGAATCCCGATCATGTGATCGCCAACCTCTCCGACGACGTTCGCCTCGAGCTGCAGGCCCGCGTGGAGAAGGGCCGTGGCTACGTGCCGGGCACCTTGCGAGACATTGGCGACGAGTCCACCCGATCCATTGGCCGTATCGTGCTCGACGCCTCCTTCTCCCCGGTTCGTCGTGTGAGCTATGCCGTGGAGAGTGCCCGTGTCGAGCAACGGACCGACCTCGACCGGCTCGTCATTGAGGTGGAGACCAATGGCGTGATTGACCCCGAGGATGCTGTTCGCCAGTCGGCCCGTATCCTCGTCGAGCAGTTGTCGGTCTTTGCAGCCCTCGAGGGTGGCGAGCCCGCCGCCGAGGCCAGCCGCTCCGCCCAGGTCGACCCAATGCTCATGCGCCCTGTCGACGACCTCGAACTCACCGTGCGGTCTGCGAACTGCCTGAAGGCCGAGAGCATCTATTACATCGGCGACCTGATCCAGCGCACCGAGAACGAACTCTTAAAGACACCGAACCTCGGCCGCAAGTCGCTCAACGAAATTAAAGAGGTGCTTGCCTCACGCGGCCTGACCCTCGGCATGAAACTCGAGAACTGGCCACCGGTCGGTATCGAACGCTAAACACGAAGGAGAAACGTCATGCGTCACCGTCACGGCCTGCGCAAGCTCAATCGCACCTCGAGCCATCGATCTGCGATGTTCCGCAACATGGCCAATGCCTTGCTGCGGCATGAGGCCATCAAGACCACCCTGCCCAAGGCCAAGGAACTGCGCAAGGTGGTGGAGCCCCTGATCACCATCAGCAAGAACCCCAGCCTGGCCAACAAGCGGCTTGCCTTCAATCGGCTTCGTGATCGCGAGATCGTGGTCAAGCTCTTCGAAGAAATTGGCCCGCGGTATGCCAGCCGTCCTGGTGGCTACTGCCGCATCCTGAAGTGGGGCTTTCGTCAGGGCGACAATGCGCCCATGGCCCTCATGGAACTTGTGGATCGTCCTGAGGCCGGCGAGGTCGTTGAGGCCAACTAAGCCCTAAAGCACGCTCAAGGGCTGTCTTCCCGAGAGGCTCGGCGCCGCCGCGCCTCTCGGAACCCTCAGCGGCCCGCAAGCCACTGGGCTGCATCCAGGGCAGAGTAAGTCAGCACACCATCTGCGCCTGCACGCTTAAAGCACATCAAGGCCTCCATCACGGTGGCCTCTTCATCGAGCCAGCCATTGGCAGCCGCTGCCTTCAGCATGGCGTATTCCCCGCTCACCTGGTAGGCAAACGTGGGCATGCCAAAACTCGTTTTGATTCGGTAGACCACGTCTAAATACGGCATGCCGGGCTTGACCATGACCATGTCCGCGCCCTCGGAAATGTCGAGTGCCACCTCTCGGTGGGCCTCTGCGCCATTGGCCGGATCCATTTGGTAGGTCTTCTTGTTCGAGCCGCCCAGGTTGGCCGCCGAACCCACGGCCTCGCGGAATGGACCGTAGAAGCTCGAGGCGTACTTCGCTGCGTAGGACATGATCCGTGTGTGGATGAGCCCCTGGCCCTCCAGGGCCGCTCGAATGGCGCCAATGCGGCCATCCATCATGTCGGAGGGGGCCACCATGTCCACGCCAGCCTGGGCCTGCATCACAGCCTGCTGGCAGAGAATGGCAACGGTCTCGTCGTTGAGGATACGCCCCTTGTCGTCGATCACGCCGTCCTGGCCATGGCTGGTGTAAGGGTCGAGGGCCACATCGGTCATGACCCCAAGGTCTGGGCAGGCCGCCTTGATGGCCCGGACTGCCCGGGGCACGAGGCCCTCTGGGTTGAAGGCCTCACGGCCGGAGGAATCCTTCAGGCTGGCATCGATCACCGGAAACAGGGCCAACAAAGGAATGCCGAGTGCCTGGGCCTTCTCGGCCGTTCTAATGAGCAGGTCAATGCTCTGTCGGTGCACCCCCGGCATGGAGGCGACGGCCTCGGACCTGCCCTGACCATCGAGCACAAAGACGGGGTAGATCAGGTCTTTCACACTGAGTCGGTTCTCTTGCACCAACTGGCGAGACCAGTCGTCGCGGCGGTTGCGGCGGGGTCGGCCCAGCGGATAGGGCGCGAGGATGGACGCATGCTTGGTCATCGGATTGGCTCCTGGTTGGGGATGGTGGGGGCCGATGCGGCGGCCAATGCAGGGGGCGTGAGGCCGAGCCAGTCGGTGATTCGCTCCAGCACGGGCTCACGACCGGTGCGCTTGAGGCCCGAGAAGGTGGAGGCGGTGAGCCCGCCGCCCCAGCGTGAGCCCGCATTCTCAATCTGGGTCAGCGCAGCCTGCAAGGCCTTGGTCTGCTCTTGACGGTTCAGCTTGTCGGCCTTGGTGAGGAGGACATGCACAGGCAACCCTCGTGGGCCGAACCAGTCGAGCATTTGCTGGTCGAGTGGTCCGAGCGCGTGGCGAATGTCGCTCACGAGGATGAGCCCCACCAAATTGGGCCGGCTCTCCAGATACCGGCTCAGCTCCGCCTTCCAGCGGCGTTGGGTCTGGGCATCGACCTTCGCATAACCGTAGCCTGGAAGGTCCACAAGGCGGCCTACGTCCTGCTCCAGGCAGGACAGGGCAAACAGATTGATCAGCCGAGTACGGCCTGGCGTCTTGCTGGCAAAGGCGAGCTTGCGGCGCTGGCACAGCACATTCAGCGCTGTGGACTTGCCCGCGTTGCTGCGCCCGGCAATGGCGATTTCGGGCGTGCCGCCCCCGGGAAGCTCGGACACCTTGGCCGCGCTCTGCAAAAAGGACACCTCGGCGAGCAGGCGGGCCAGGCTGGGGCCTTCAGCCGTCGAAGCGGTTTTCGACTGGCCTGGGTCCGTTGGGGTTCCCTGGCAGGAAATAGGGCCGTGAGGCAGAGTGGTCAAGGCTTGCAATCGGGTCGGATGTTCTAAACTAAGGGATTATTACAACCCTCACCATCCTTGGAGTTTGACATGTCTAGCACTCGCACTCGCAGCCTTCTCAGGGCCCTACCGTTTGTTGCTGGCTCGGCCCTCGCGAGTGTGGCCATGGCAGCCGGCCCCTCGACTGCACCGAAGGCCGACATCACCAAGGGCCAGGCCGTTGCGGCGGCCGTCTGTGCGGCCTGTCATGCCGCCGATGGCAATAGCGTGACGCCAGCCAACCCCATCCTGTCCGCCCAGCATGCAGAGTACATTGCCAAGCAGCTCCACAACTTCAAGGTGAAGCCAGGCGCCCAGAAGGCCGAGCGAGAGAACGCCATCATGGCGGGCTTTGCAGCCACGCTCTCCGATGAGGACATTCGAAACGTGGCGGCCTTCTATGCGGCCCAGCCCAACAAGCCAAGCTATGCGCAGAACAAGGAGCTCCTGCCGCTGGGCCGCAGCGTCTACCTTGGCGGTGTTCCCCAGCGTGGTATCCCCGCCTGTGTGGGCTGCCATTCGCCCAATGGTGGTGGGATTCCGGCCCAGTATCCCCGCCTCTCTGGCCAGCATGCCGAGTACACAAAGGCACAGTTGGCGGCCTTCCGCTCCGGTCAGCGGGCCAATAGCTCTCAAATGATGACCATCGCGTCGCAGTTGTCCGATCGTGAGATAGAGGCCGTTTCTGTCTACGTCGCCGGACTCCGTTAACCCCCCGGTCGTCTCGGAAGAGGAGCTCGACCGAGCGGAACTGGCCTCCCGGACCCAGGGCCTTCAACTCCAGTCGGGGGCCGCCTGGTTCCGGGGCCTGGTGGAGCTCATGAGCTCCATGCGGTTTGCCATTTCGGCGCTCACCATCGTGTGCATCGCGAGCGCGATTGGCACGATCGTCACGCAGAATTCGCCGCCCATTAATTACGTCAATCAGTTTGGCGCCTTCTGGGCGGAGGTCTTTTCCAAGCTCGACCTCTTTCGGGTTTACAACGCGCCTTGGTTCTTGCTGGTGATGGTGCTCATGCTGGTCTCCACCAGCCTATGCGTCACCCGCAACACCCCCAAGATGATCAAGGAAGCTCGGGCCTGGCGCATGCAGGTTCGCGAGTCGGCATTTGCAGCCTTCCGTCAACGCTTCGCCTTGCCGGCCCGGCCCAAA
>JBEARM010000019.1:0-18345 GCA_041163175.1 Pseudomonadota bacterium
CTTTTCATCTGCGGCCGACTCCAAGGGTGCAGTGGTCACCATGGCCGACATGTCCACCCTGGAGGTGGAGGCCGATGTCTCCGAGTCGAGCATGGCCAAGATCCGCGTGGGTCAGCCCGTGGAGATTGGCCTCGATGCCATTCCCAATGAACGGTTCCCTGGTCGGGTGGCCCGCATGGTGCCCACCATCGATCGGGCCAAGGCCACGCGCCTGGTCAAGCTCGAGTTCGACCAGATCGACCCGCGCATCCTGCCCGACATGTCGGCCAAGGTGTCCTTCCTGGAGCGCCCCCTTTCGGCCGAGGAGCGCAAGCCCGTGGTGGGCGTGAACCGTGCGGCCGCCATCGAGACCGACAAGGGCTGGCGGGTCTGGGCCATTGAAGATGGCAGCCTGCGCGCCATTGCGCTGGCCGCCCCTCCCGGCGCCTCCGATCTCGTCCTCACGCCCGGCCTCAAACCCGGTGCCCGTGTGGTCCTTCGCCCGACGACATCCCTTCGCGAAGGAGGCCGGGTGAAGGTGGTGGCACCGTGATCCGGATCCAGGGGCTTCGAAAGGCGTATCAGCGTGGTGGTCAGGAGGTTCTGGTGCTCGACAACCTCAACCTCCAAGTGGCAGCGGGCGACTTCCTCGCCCTCATGGGCCCCTCCGGCTCTGGTAAGAGCACGCTGCTCAATCTGATCGCTGGCATCGACCGCCCCACATCGGGTGTCATCGAGATCAATGGCATCGACATCTCCAGCCTCGACGATGCGGAGCTGGCCCGCTGGCGGGCCGCCCATGTGGGCTTTGTCTTTCAGTTTTACAACCTCATCCCCGTGCTCACGGCCTTCGAGAATGTGGAGCTGCCCTTGCAGCTCACCTCGCTCGATCGGGCCACGCGCAAGCGCCGTGTAACCGAGGCCCTGGCCTCGGTGGGCCTGGCCGATCGCATGCACCACACCCCCAACGAGCTCTCGGGCGGCCAGCAGCAGCGGGTGGCCATTGCCCGAGCCCTCATCACCAACCCCAGTCTCATCGTGGCCGATGAGCCGACTGGAGACCTCGATCGGCAGTCGGCCTCCGAGATCCTCGAGATGCTCCAGCGCCTCAACCGAGAGCAGGGCAAGACCATCATCATGGTCACCCACGACCCCAAGGCTGCAGACCATGCCAAGGCGGTGATCCACTTGGAGAAGGGGCAGTTGGCCTAAATGCTCATCGCCCGGCTTCTGTTTTTGAACATCTGGCGCAACCGTGGCCGGGCCATGCTCACGTATTTGGGGCTCACCATCTCGGTGCTGGCCTTTGGCCTGCTCTCCACCGTGGTCGAGGCCTGGTACTCGGGGGCCGAGTCGGCCAGCCAGGCGCGGCTCATCACCCGCAGTGCCATCTCCCTCATCTTCCCCTTGCCCATCTCGCACGGCGAGCGCATTCGTCAGGTCGATGGTGTGGAGTCCATGACGGTC
Organism: Pseudomonadota bacterium; assembly: GCA_041163175.1. Taxonomy (GTDB): domain Bacteria; phylum Pseudomonadota; class Gammaproteobacteria; order Burkholderiales; family Burkholderiaceae_A; genus Hahnella. Next base: position 1,447 of record JBEARM010000019.1, read on the forward strand.
TCGCGATGGTTTGGTGGGGTCTACAAAGACAGCCGAAATTTCTTTCCGCAGTTCGCAGTCGAGCCGGTCTCGTATTTTCAGATCTACCCGGAATACATCCTCACCGAGGAGGCCCGCGATCGGTTTTATCGAGACCGACGCAGCGCCATCGTGGGCCGCCGGCTCGCGCAGGAGCACGGCTTTCAGGTGGGCGACATGGTCACCTTAAAAGGCCAGATCTTTCCGGGCCAGTGGGAGTTTCTCATTGCCGGCATCTACGATGGCAAGGAGGAAAAGACCGACACCGGCAAGATGTACTTCCATTGGGTCTACCTCAATGAAGAGGTCAAGCGCCGCAACATTGCGCGTGATGCCAATTCGGTGGGCGTCTTCATCACCAGCCTCTCAGACCCGGAGCGTGCGGCCGAGGTGAGCATGGCCATCGATGGCCTGTTTGCCAACTCCGCCAAAGAAACCCACACCGAGACGGAACAGGCCTTTCAGTTGGGATTTGTGGCCATGACCGAGGCCATCGTGGTGGCCATCCGTGCCGTGTCGTTTGTGGTGATTCTCATCATCATGGCCGTGCTCGCCAACACCATGTCGATGACAGCCCGCGAGCGAACCTCGGAATACGCCACCCTCAAGGCCCTGGGCTTTCCGCCCTGGCAGGTCTCGGGCATGGTGCTCGGAGAATCCATGCTGCTGGCCATGCTCGGCGGCATCACGGGCCTGCTGCTCACCTATCCGGTGGCCGCAGCCTTCCATGAGGCCACGGGAACCTTGTTCCGAAGCTTCTTCGTCACGCTGGAGACCAACGCCTGGCAGCTGGCGGCTGCACTGCTCACGGGCCTGGTGGCGGCTGTCTTCCCCATGCTCAAGGTCTATCGCATTCGCATCGTCGAGGGCCTGCGCGCCATTTAGGCCCACGGTGCGATGAACCCCTTTGCCATCCCGCTGAGTTACAGCCTTCGCAACCTGTGGGTTCGTCGCATGACGACCTTCCTCACGGCCATGGGCATGGCCCTGGTGGTGTATGTCTTTGCGGCGGTGCTCATGCTCGATGCAGGCCTGCGCAACACGCTGGTGAGCACCGGTGAGCCCGACAACATGGTGGTCACTCGGCAGGGCTCGGTCACCGAGGTTCAGAGTTCGATCGATCGGGGCCAGGCTGCCATCGTGGCCCAGTTCCCAGAGGTGGCCAGTGCACTGGAGCCACTGGCCTCGCGCGAGACGGTGGTGCTCGTGAACCTGAAGAAGCGGCTCACGGGGAAGGCCTCGAATGTGGTGGTCCGGGGGCTGGACCAGACCGGCATTGCCCTGAGGCGGCAGATTCGCATCGTCGAGGGCCGTGCCTTTCGACCGGGCTCCGAGGAGATTGTGGTGGGCATTGCCACGGCCCGACAGTTCCAAGGCCTGGGCCTGGGTGAAACAGTACGATTCGGCGGCCGGGGCTGGCGTGTGGTGGGCTACTTCGATGCGGGCCGAAGCGGCTTTGACAGCGAGGTCTGGGCCGATGGCGAGATCCTTCGACAGTCCTTTCGACGCACCACCTATTCGTCTCTGATCGTTCGACTCATGGATCCAGCCGCGGCCGATGTCTTTCGTCAGCGCGTGCTCGATGACCCCCGGCTGCCCCTGCAGGCCAAGACAGAGCGACGCTATTACGAAGACCAGTCCGAGACCCTCTCGCGTTTCATCAAAATCCTGGGCCTCACGCTCACGGTGATCTTTTCAATTGGTGCCGTGATCGGGGCCACCATCACCATGCAGTCGGCAGTGGCCACGCGGGTGGCCGAGATCGGAACCCTGCGGGCCATTGGCTTTCAGAGGCAGGCCATTCTGTTGGCCTTCCTGGCCGAGTCGGTGTTCTTGTCTTTGGTGGGGGGCGTGGTGGGCCTGGCCATGGCCAGCCTCATGCAGGCCTTTGAATTCTCGACCACCAATTTTCAGAGCTTCTCAGAGCTCTCGTTTGGATTCGTGCTCACGCCCGGCATTGTTCTGCAGGCCTTGGGCTTTTCGATGGCCATGGGTGTGCTTGGGGGCATGCTGCCCGCCTGGCGCGCGTCCCGGGTCACCATTGTGGAGGCACTTCGTGCAGCGTAGTCATCGTTTCTTTTGGTCCATGGCCCGTCGTGATCTGCGCTCGGGTGCCATGGCTCTCATGGCCGTGGCCATCCTGATCTCGGTCTCGGCGGTCACGGCCGTGGGCCTGCTGGCCAGTCGCGTGGAGCAGGCCCTGCTGCGCGATGCGCAGTCGAGCCTCGGGGCAGACCGGCTGCTCGTGGCCGACCGCGCCATTCCCTCGGCCTGGCGAGAGGCGGCCGCCACCGCGGGCGTGCAGTCGGTCGAGGGCCTTCAGTTTCCCACCATGGTCCTGGCCAACGGGCGCGCGCAGCTCTCGGCCCTGAAGGCCGTGGGCCTGGGCTACCCCTTGCGTGGACAGTTGGAACTGGGCACCACCGAGGGCCGCACCACCCAGGCCACACTCGAACGTGGTGAGGCCTGGGTGGACCCAAGCCTGTTGTCGCGTCTGTCGCTCAAGGTGGGCGACACCATGGCGCTTGGTGGCAAGGCCTTTCGCATCTCGGCCGCCATTCTGTATGAGCCCGACCGTGGTGTGAACTTTGTGAACCTCTCGCCCCGGGTGATGGTGCGCATCGAAGACATTGGCGAGACAGACCTGCTGGGGCCGGGCAGTCGTGTGAGTCGCCGCTTCTGGGTGGCCGCCGATCAGCCGGCGGCGCTTGCCACCTTTGATCGCCTGGTGGCCGACACCATGGGCGCCGGGCAGCGCATCGAGACCATCGACAATGCGCGGCCGGAATTGCGTGAGGCACTCGACCGAGCCAATGGCTTTCTCGCGCTCACGGGCATGGTCTCCGTGCTCACGGCCTGTGCGGCCATGGGTCTGGCGGCCCGGCGCATGGGGCGTTTGTATCGTTCCAGACTGGCGGTCATGAAGGTGCTTGGGGCCAGGCGCAGCACGCTTCGGCGTTACTGGTTCTTCACGCTCATGGTCATGGCCGGTGGGGCCACGCTCCTGGGCCTGCTCGCAGGCTGGCTGGTTCAGCTGGGTCTGGCGGCCATGCTCGCCTCGCTGCTCACGGTGCCGCTGCCTGCACTGAGCATGGCGGCCACATGGGTCTTGCTGCAGGCCGCCGGCATGTCCTTTCTCATGACCCTGGTCTTTGCCTGGCCGGCCCTGGTGATGGCCACCGAGGCCTCTCCGGTCGAGGCGTTGCGGGAGCAAGGTGCGGCGGTGGGCAAGGCTTCACGCCTGTGGCTGGCGGTGGCTGCGCTCGGCCTGGCGGGCCTGCTCTGGCTGGGCAGCGGCGATCTCCTCATGGCTGCGCTCGTGGTGGTGCTCTTTGGGGTCTTCGGCCTGCTGGTCGGCCTGCTGCTCTGGTCGGGCTTTCGCGGCCTTGGTGAATTGCTGCCACGCAGCTGGTCGGGCTGGGAATGGATGAGCCTTCGACGGGCCTGCCGTCGGCGCACGGCCAGCATGGTGGCGCAGGTGCTGGGGCTGGGCCTGGCGCTCTCGGCGCTCTTTATGCTCTCGTTCGTTCGAACCGACCTTGTGCAGGCCTGGGGCCGAAGCATTCCTGCGGATGCACCCAACCGATTTCTGCTCAACATCATTCCCGGAGAGGAAGACGCGGTGGCCGCGCGCCTCAATGGCCTGTTGAAGTCGCCTGTGGAACTCGCGCCCATGGTGCGTGGCCGGCTCATTGGCATCAATGGCAAGCCCATTGGCCCAGAGCAGGCCGAGGACGAGCGCGCCCGTCGTCTGCTCGACCGCGAGCTCAACCTCTCGTATGCCACCACGCTGCCCGAGTACAACCGCATCGTATCCGGCCGGCCCTTGAACCCTGCGCTGCCAGAGGTCTCGGTGGAGCAGGGCATTGGCCAGACGTTGGGCATTGGCCTGGGCGATACGCTTCGGTTCGACATCTCCGGTGAGATCGTCGAGGCCAAGGTGACGAGCATCCGCAGCCTGCGCTGGGATTCCATGGCCGTGAACTTTTTCATGATCCTTACACCGAGCGCCCTGCAGGAGATGCCCAAGACCTTCATCACATCCTTTTACTGGGATGCCTCGGAATCGGCCCGGCTCGAGCAGGCGCTGCTGCCGAGTTTTCCAAGCCTCACCATGGTCGACCTCGACAGCTTGTTGAGTCAGGTGCGTCGCATCGTGAATCAGGTGGTGGCCGCCATTCAGGCGCTCTTTGTCTTTAGCCTGTTCTCGGGCGGGCTGGTGCTGGTGGCGGCATTGTTGGCCACCCGAGAGGAGCGCATGCGTGAGGCAGCACTGCTGCGCGCCCTGGGTGCGAGTCGGCAGGCGCTCTGGCGGGCACAGCGCATGGAACTCATCGTGGTGGGTGGTCTGGCTGGTGGACTGTCTGCCCTGCTGGCGCAGGGGGTGGGCATGGTGGTGGCGCAGCAGTTTTTTGCCCTGGTGGTGGACTGGCGCTGGGCACCTGTTCTGATCGGGCTCGCACTGGGCAGTGGCATTGCGCTGCTGGCGGGTCGACTGGCGCTCAGGGCTGTGCTGACCCAGCCGGCCATTGCAGCGCTCCGACAGCACGGTTAGTTTTTGACAGCACGATTGTTTTTGTCATGTGAAATTGACATTTCACGATATAAAAAGACCCTGTTGCAGGGCATCAGAACCCGTTTTCAAGCCTTGATTTAACGTTTCTTTATCTGAAATTTAACTGTTAAGACTCTGATTTATATCGTTTAAAAATCTTAAAAGTTTTTGTTTGCACTGCCGCCAATTCGCCGCGTGCGCCCCTAGGATGAACTCACCAAATTTTCATCTCAAGGAGATTCACCATGGCAACACGGCAAGAGCAGGCGCAGCAGCTTCAGAAGGATTGGGCCGAGAACCCCCGTTGGAGGGGCATCAAACGTGGCTACACCGCAGACGATGTGGTTCGACTGCGGGGTTCGGTGCAGCCGGAGTACACCCTGGCCAAGCGCGGCGCAGACCGCCTCTGGAAGGATGTCAATGCGGAGCCCTTCGTCAACAGCCTGGGCGCCCTCACAGGCAACCAGGCCATGCAGCAGGCCAAGGCGGGCTTAAAAGCCATTTATCTGTCGGGCTGGCAGGTGGCGGGCGATGCCAACCTCGCTGGCGAGATGTACCCCGACCAGTCGCTCTATCCCGTCAATTCTGTGCCCCGCGTGGTCAAGGGCATCAACAACACCTTCACCCGTTGCGATCAGATTCAGTGGATGGAAGGCAAGGAGCCGACCGACCCCGATTACATCGACTACTTCGTGCCCATCGTGGCCGACGCCGAGGCAGGCTTTGGCGGCGTGCTCAATGCCTTCGAACTCATGAAGGCCATGATCGAGGCCGGCGCTGCTGGCGTGCACTTCGAGGACCAACTTGCCTCGGTCAAGAAGTGTGGCCACATGGGTGGAAAGGTGCTGGTGCCAACCCGTGATGCGGTCTCAAAGCTCGTGGCTGCGCGCCTGGCTGCAGATGTCATGGGTGTGCCCACGGTGCTGCTGGCCCGCACGGATGCCGAGGCTGCAGACCTCGTCACCTCCGATGTTGATGAGACCGACAAGCCATTCCTCACGGGTGAGCGAACGGTCGAGGGCTTTTACCGCTGTCGCAACGGCTTTGACCAGGCCGTGGCCCGTGGACTGGCCTATGCACCGTATGTGGACATGCTCTGGTGCGAGACCGGCACGCCGGACTTGGAATTTGCGAAGAAGTACGCCGAGGCCATCCAGAAGCAGTTTCCTGGAAAGATGTTGGCCTACAACTGTTCACCATCCTTCAACTGGAAGAAGAACCTCGACGACGCCACGATCGCGAAGTTTCAGCGTGAGCTCGGGGCCATGGGCTACAAGTTCCAGTTCATCACGCTGGCGGGCTTCCACAGCCTCAACTACTCCATGTTCAACCTGGCGCATGGCTATGCCCAGAACAACATGTCAGCCTTTGTGGAACTCCAGGAGGCTGAGTTCGCGGCGGCCGAGCGCGGCTTCACGGCGGTGAAGCATCAGCGTGAGGTGGGCACCGGCTACTTCGATGCAGTCACCACCACCATCGAGGCCGATTCCTCCACGGCGGCCCTGCGCGGGTCCACCGAGGATGAGCAGTTTTTCGAAGATCCTAAGCCAGCCATCAAGAGAGTCGCTTAAGCGAGCCAGGGCGGGAGGGAGCCGCGCGGCCTTGGCTGCGCGGTGTTGTCGGGCGGGGGGGCTTCGGCCCCCCTGTTTCTTGTTGAGAGAGCTCAAAACGGGCCGAGCCATCTTGGCCGAGCTGCTTCACGAGCCAGGGCAGGGCTTCCTCAAGGCTCGCCTGAAGCCCGAACGGCGGGTTGAGAATCACCAAATGGCTGCCCATGAGCCCAAGGCCATCCCTCACGGGGCTTCGCACCTTCAGGCTCACCAACAGCCGGCTGGCTGCGGGCAGGGCCATGGCCTGGCGCACGAAGCGGTCGACCTCGAGCCGCGCCACCATGGGCACCCAAATGACATAACAGCCCGTGGCGAAACGGCTCATGGCATCGCGCAGCGACTTCAAGGCCTGCGGGTAATCAGACTTCAGTTCATAGGATGGGTCCATGAGCACCAGGCCCCTGCGACTCGCAGGTGGCAGCCAGGCCTTGAGTGACTCAAAGCCATCCTTCTGAAGCGCCTGTGCCCGACGTCCCAGGGGGCCGAGCATGGCCTGCAGCAGTGGGAAGTCGGTGGGGTGGGCCTCGCAGCAGCGAATGGCATCTTGGCTACGCATCTGATGCGTGATCAGCCAGGGCGAGCCCGGTAAGACCAGGGGCTGATCTGGTGCGGGGCCGGGCTGGGCCACGCGAACTGCCTGCACATACTGCCGCACCAGGCTGGGCATGTTGTCCTCCCGCATGGGCCACAGCCGCCCGAGCCCGGTGTGCCATTCCGATTTCTGGCGGGTCAGTGGGCCATCGGGCGTGTAGGCGCCTGCGCCGGCATGGGTGTCCACGACCAGCACTGGGCCTGGCTTTTGCTGCAGGTGAGACAGGCAGGCCAGCAGCACTGCGTGTTTAAGAACGTCGGCATGGTTCCCGGCGTGGAACGCGTGGCGGTAGGCGAGCATGCCCACACTCTACAGGGGTGGCAATGCAGCAACGAATCTGCTTGCACCAAGTAGTAGATCAGGCACCATGATGATGCATCCATGCGCACCAGATCAGGGCAAAACCGCCGCCGCTGGCGCGCATGGCCCGCGGGCAGTGGGCTGACTGGGTGGCATGGCTGTTGCTGACCCATACGTCGGAGACCGCTCTGCACCTCGGGCGTCCATCACAACTCAAACCATTAGGAGCCTTTCCCCATGACCACCCAAAGAAGACATTTCCTTCGTGCCGGCGCCACCACGGGCGTGGCGGCCAGTGCATTGGCCTTCCCCATGATTGCCAAGGCCCAGCAGAAGTTCAACTGGAAGATGACCAGCGCCTATCCCAAGGGCTCGCCCTTCTACATGGCCGGCCCGGGCAGCGCCACCGACCTCGCCAAGATGATCTCGGATATGTCCGATGGCCGCCTGAACATTCAGGTCTACGGCGCGGGTGAGCTCATTCCTGCATTCGAGGGTTTTGATGCCGTGCGCGCCGGCACCGTGGAGATGAACCACGCCAACAGCTACTTCTGGACTGGCAAGACCTTCGCCGCCCAGTACTTCACGGCCGTGCCCTTCGGCATGAACTTCCAGGGCATGAATGGCTGGTTCTACGATGGCGGCGGCATCGACCTCTGGAACGAGGTCTATGCCCCCTTTGGAATGATTGCCATGCCCTGCGGCAACACTGGCGTGCAGATGACCGGCTGGTTCAAGAAGGAAATCAAGAGCGTGGCCGACTTCAAAGGCCTCAAGATGCGCATTCCCGGCCTGGCCGGCAAGGTCTATGCAAGCCTTGGCGTGGATGTGAAGGTCCTGCCGGGTGGCGAGATCTTCCCCGCACTCGAGCGGGGTGTGATCGACGCGGCCGAGTTCGTGGGCCCCTTCCAAGACCGTCGTCTCGGCCTTCAGAAGGCTGCCAAGTACTACTACACCACTGGCTGGCATGAGCCGGCCACAGTCTCTGAGCTGCTCATCAACAAGGCCGCCTGGGACAAGCTCCCCAAAGACCTGCAGGCCATTGTTCGTGCGGCCTCTGCTGCCTGCAATGTCATCAGCGAAGGCTGGTGCCAAAAGAACAATGCCGAAGCCATGGACGAGCTCATCAAGAAGGACAAGGTCAACGCACGTCCGCTGCCCGATTCGGTCATCGCCGCGCTTCGCAAAGAAACCGACAAGGTGCTCAAAGAGGCCATCGCCAAAGACCCCCTCACGAAGAAGGTGCATGATTCCTACTTTGCATTCAAGGCGAAGTACGACTCCTGGACCAAGGTCAGCGAGGCGCACTATCACAACAAGGTCAAGGGGTAAGCAGCGGCATGCCTGAACACGTCCTGGCTCGCATGGAGTCGTGGGTCACCAGAACCGGCCGGGTCTTCGCCTGGCTGGTGCTGGTGATTGTGGTCCTCATGGCCACCAATGTATTGCTTCGTTACACCATGAGTGTCGGGAGTGTCTGGGCGCAGGAGCTGGAGTGGCACCTGCTGGTGCCACTCATTCTGCTGGTGATGAGCTGGGGGATCCAGTCGGGCGAGAGCCCGAGGATTGATGTGCTCTATGCCAATTACCAGCCTCGGAAGAAGCTTCAGGTGGACCTGCTCTCTGAAGTGCTCACCATGGCGGTGGCCCTCACGGTGGCCTGGCTGTCGGTGGGCTATGTCATGCAGTCGTTCTCCATTCTCGAGGGCTCGCCAGACCCAGGAGGCATCCCCTATCGCTGGGTCATCAAGGCCCTCATTCCCATTGGCTTTGCAATGCTCTTTCTTCAGGCCTTTGCCGCATTTTTCAGAACCCTGCACCGCTACCAGGCACTGGACAAACCACAATGAGTTTCAATGAATGGATGGCGCTGGCCATGCTGGCCGGCTTCTTCAGCCTGCTCATGCTCGGCGTTCCGATTGCCATCAGTCTGGCGATCTCTGGCTTTGTTTTTGGTCTGGTGGGCTTTGGTCCCATGCTCTTCAACCTGGTGCCGGCCCGCATCTTTGGTGTGGTGGCCAACTACCAATGGCTGGCCATCCCACTCTTCGTCTTCATGGGCGTCATGCTCGAGAAGTCTCGGCTGGCCGACGACCTACTAGATGTTGTGGGCCATATCGCCGGCGGCATACGAGGTGGCATGGCCATTGGCATCGTGCTGGTCGGTGTGCTCCTGGGTGCCACCACGGGCATCGTGGGCGCCACCATCATCACGCTCGGCATGCTCACGCTGCCCACGCTGCTGCGGCGAGGCTACGATCCTGCCATTGCCTGCGGCACCATCTGTGCCTCGGGTACGCTGGGCCAGATCATTCCGCCAAGCCTCATTCTGATTGTGCTCTCGGACATCATGCAGTTGTCGGTGGGCACCCTCTTTGCGGCTGCCGTGGGGCCGGGCATGCTGCTGGCTGCGGTCTACTGCATCTACATCATCGTCTTCGGCATGATCTATCCGGACAAGGTGCCACCGTTGCCCAAGGACGAGCGTGATGCGGTCTCGGTGCGCGAACTCTGGACACGATTCTTCAAGGTGGTGGTACCCCCGCTGCTGCTGGTGGTGGCCGTGCTCGGCTCGATCATCGGGGGTGTGGCGGCGCCCACGGAGGCTGCCGCCATGGGGGCCATTGGTGCCATGCTCGTCACCATTGGTGCCGGGCGTTTCTCTTTCAAGGCCCTGAAGGAGGCCACCGAGGGCACCGCCAAGATCACGGCGGTCATGCTCTTCATTCTGGTCTGTGCCCAGATCTTCGCCTTGGCCTTCCGGGGCCTCAATGGCGAGGACCTGATCCACGACCTTTTTGAGTTTATTCCCGGCGGCGTCACCGCCGACATCATCTTCTTGATGGTGCTGATCTTCGTGCTGGGCTTCTTTCTGGAGTGGATCGAGATCAGCTACATTGCCGTGCCACTGTTCCTGCCGGTCTTCGTCGCCCAGGATGTCAACCTCGTATGGCTGGCCATGCTCATCTGCCTGAACCTTCAATCCTCCTTTCTCACGCCACCCTTTGGATGGGCGTTGTTCTTCCTCAAGGGTGTGGCACCACCACAGGTGCGCACCATCGACATCTACAAGGGCGTGATCCCATTCATTGCGATGCAGGTCGTGGCCATCGCCATCCTGTTCTCCGTTCCGAGCATTGCCCTGTGGCTGCCGGAGTACATCGGATGGTGATGCCATGACGCAATCCTTCTGGGGACGCAGGGGCATGGCCGTGGCCCCGCACAGCCTGGCCGCGGAGTCGGCCGTGGCGGTATTGCGAGAGGGTGGCAATGCCATTGAGGCCATGGTCTCGGCAGCGGCCACCATCGCGGTGGTTTATCCGCACATGAATGGCATTGGCGGCGATTCCTTCTGGGTGATGCGCGGCCCCAATGGTGTGCCAGGCGGCATCGATGCCAGTGGCCACAGTGCTGCGGCGGCAAGCCTGCAGGCCTACCAAGACCAAGGCATCCGAGACCGCATTCCGTTTCGCGGTGGGCAGGCCGCGCTCACTGTGGCGGGTACGGTGGGAGGCTGGGGCCTGGCCCATCAGGTCTCTCGTAGCATCGGCGGCCGGCTGCCGCTCTCGCGCCTGCTGGCCGATGCCATTTGGTACGCGGAGCATGGCGTTCCTGTCACGGCCAGCCAGGCCATGAGCACACAGTCCAAACTTGCAGAGCTCGCACCGGTGGCTGGCTTTGCAGATGCCTTCCTTGTCAATGGGAAGGCCCCAGTGGCGGGCAGCCTCTTCAAGCAGCCGCGCATGGCGGCCACGCTGCGCAGGCTGGCCCAGCGCGGCACCAACGATTTCTATCGCGGCAGTCTCGCCAAGCAGCTGGCGGCTGAGCTCGAGCAACTGGGCAGCCCCATTCGGGCCAACGACCTCGCGGCCTACGAGGCCCGCCTGGTGAACCCGCTCACCAGCAGAGTGCATGGCGTGGCCTTGCGCAACATGCAGCCACCCTCGCAAGGCGTGGTGTCGATGATGATCCTTGGCATCATGGATCGCGTGATGCGCCAGCACCCCAAGTGCTTGGGTGGGCCCACCTCGGCCAGCTTCGTTCACTTGCAGGTCGAGGCCACCAAGCTGGCCTTCAAGGTTCGCGACCAGCAGCTTACCGACCCGGCCTTCATGAAGGTGTCGGCCCAGTCGCTGCTCTCGGATGATCACCTGGATGCACTCGCAGCCCAGTTGTCGCTCGACCGAGCAGCGCCCTGGGGCACGCCCACCGAACCCGGCGACACCGTCTGGATGGGTGTGATCGACGAGCAGGGTGTGGCCGTGTCCTTCATTCAGAGCATCTATCACGAGTTTGGTTCGGGCCTGGTGCTGCCCGAGACCGGTGTGAACTGGCAGAACCGTGGCTGTGGCTTTAGCCTTGACCCCTCTCATATTAATTGCCTGGCACCACGCAAGCGACCGTTTCACACCCTCAATGCCGGGCTGGCCGAACTCGAGGGTGGTGGCACCATGGTCTACGGCACCATGGGCGGGGATGGTCAGCCCCAGACCCAGGCCACAGTCTTCACGCGCATTCATCACTTCGGCATGGATCCGCAGGCCGCCATCGAGGCACCCCGCTGGCTGCTGGGCCGCACCTGGGGGCAGGCGAGCGACAGCCTCAAGCTGGAGTCGCGTTTTGGTGGGGATGTGGCGGAGACGCTTCGGGCCAAGGGCCATTGGGTGGAGTCCATCGGCGCCTGGGACGAGTCCGTGGGCCATGCGGGCGCCATTGCTCGTCAGCCCAATGGCCTGCTGTTGGGTGGTTTCGATCCGCGATCCAACGGTGCTGTCGCCGCATTCTGAGACGCCGCCATGGCCGTGACCCCCGCCACGCCCTTTGATGAACTTCTTCTCGCCTATGGGGCGGATGCCGCTGGGGCCACCCCGCGCGCCCACCTGGAGGGCTTCTGGACGTGGCTGGCCAGCCAGCCGTCAGAGTCGCTGGAGCGGGCCCGACAAGATGCAGACCTCCTCTTTCGTCGGGTGGGCATCACCTTCAATGTCTATGGGGATGAGGCTGGGGCCGAACGGCTCATTCCCTTCGACCTCATCCCTCGGGTGCTCTCGGGCTCGGAGTGGGCGAGGCTGGAGCGCGGCCTGCAGCAGCGGGTGCAGGCCCTCAACGCATTTTTAGAAGACGTTTACTGCGAGGGCGGGCGCATCATCCAGGAAGGCATCGTGCCCGCGGAACTCATTTACCAGAATCCGCAGTATCGGCCTGAGATTGCAGGCATCCGGCTGCCTCACAAGGTCTGGGCCCACATCAGTGGGGTGGACATCGTTCGGGCCGGGCAGGGCGAGTTCTATGTGCTGGAGGACAACCTGCGGGTGCCCTCGGGTGTGTCCTACATGATTGAAGACCGTCGGGTCATGATGCGGCTTTTCCCAGAGCTCTTCGCCCAGCATGCCGTTGCGCCTGTTGAGCATTACCCAGACCTGTTGCTCGAGCACCTGCGCTCGGTCGCGCCGCCCGGGGTGGATGACCCCACCGTGGTGATCCTCACGCCCGGGGTTTTCAATAGTGCCTATTTCGAGCATGCCTACCTGGCCCAGCAAATGGGTGTGGAACTTGTTGAAGGCTCCGATCTTTTTGTTTCGGAGGGGCGTGTCTTTGCCAAGACCACCCGCGGACCGCAGCGCATCGATGTCATCTACCGGCGCATTGATGACGACTTCCTCGATCCACTCGTCTTTCGCGCCGACTCGGTGCTTGGGGTGCCGGGCCTGGTCTCGGTCTTTCGGGCGGGCCGAGTCTCGATCTGCAACGCCATCGGCACCGGCATTGCCGATGACAAGGCGGTCTACCCGTTCGTGCCCGACATGATTCGCTTTTACCTGGATGAAGACCCGGTGCTCTCGAACGTGCCCACCTTTCTGTGCCGTCGGCCAGATGAATGCGAACACGTGCTGGCCAATCTCAAAGACCTCGTGGTCAAGGAGACCCACGGCGCTGGCGGCTACGGCATGCTCATCGGGCCGGCGGCCAGCCAGGCTGAGATCGAGGCCTTTCGCCAGCGCATCATCGCCTCGCCGCAGACCTACATCGCCCAGCCCACGCTGGCCTTGTCCACCTGCCCCACGATGGTCGCCGAGGGCATTGCGCCTCGGCATGTCGACCTGCGTCCCTTTGTGCTCAGTGGGCGCACCACCTCCATGGTGCCGGGCGGCCTCACCCGCGTGGCCTTGAAGAAGGGCTCGCTGGTGGTGAACTCCTCGCAGGGTGGCGGCACCAAAGACACCTGGGTTCTCGACGATGCTCAGTAGGCTGGCCGACCACCTCTTCTGGATGTCTCGCTACATCGAGCGGGCCGAGAACACCGCCCGCCTGCTCGATGTCCAGCACCAGTCGTCCATGCTGCCCGGCGGCCAGGACCTCGCCCATGAGGGCTGGCGTGCTGTGCTCACGCTCTCAGAGCTCGATGCCCAGTATTGGGCGAGCCACGACCGGGTCACGCCCGAGCGGGTGCTGAACTTCATGGTGGCCGACACGGCCAATCCCTCGAGCATTGCCAGCTGCCTGCGTGCGGCCCGCGAGAACGCGCGCGCAGTGCGGGTGGTGCTGGCTCCCGACCTCTGGGAGGCGGTCAACAGCAGTTGGCTGGAGTCACAGTCGCTGCTGCGAACCCCGGGCTGGATTCGCGACCCGAGCCGATTCTTTGAGTGGGTGAAGCTGCGGTCACATCTGTGTCGCGGCGTGATGATTGGCACGATGCTCAAGGATGAGGCCTTCTTCTTTTCGCGCATTGGCACCTTCCTGGAGCGGGCCGACAACACTGCTCGAATTCTCGACATCAAGTATGTCTCGCATGCCACGGGAGGCGCGAGTGCCGCGGTGGGCCGAACGGAGTTCTATTTCTGGGCCTCGGTGCTGCGGTCGGTGTCGGCCTTCGAGATTTACCGAAAGGTCTATCGAGATGTGGTCACGCCGCTGCGCATTGCCGAGCTATTGATCCAGCGTGCGGACATGCCGCGCTCACTGCTGGCCTGTCTCAATGAGCTGATGGTGAACCTGGATGCCGTGTCAGCGGGCCGGCGTGGCCAGTCGCTTCGCATCGCAGGCCGCATGCAGGCCGAGCTGCAGTACCTCTCTATTGATGCCGAGTTCGCGCCCACCATTCACCTGTTTCTCACCAATTTCCTGGCCGAGACGCACCGCCTGGGTCTTCAGATCAGCGAAGAGTTTCTGGTGCCGATTGCGGCCACGGCCTGATGCGACTCATCGTCGAGCACCAGACCCAGTACGAGTACTCCGAGATGGTGCGCCATGCCATTCAGCGCATCTATCTGCAGCCCGTCGAGGGCGCCGCCCAGCGGGTGGTGCGCTGGTCACTCTCGGGCACGGGAGAGGTCTGGTCTCAGCCGGACGCCCATGGCAACACCATGGCGCTCATGGTCGTGGACAAGCCCACACAGGTCATCAGCATTCGGGTGAGTGGCGAGGTCGATGTGTTGCGGCCGGATGCTCGCCTTGGCCTCACAAGCCCTGAAGAGGCGAGCGCTGTGCCCGTGGCCTATTTCCTTCGCGCGACCCCGCTCACGGAGGCCTCAGAAGAACTCCTGGATTTTGGCCGCACACACCTGCATGCCCAGACCCGTGAGGGCCTGATTGCACTGGCCAGCGCCATTGAGGACAAGCTCACCTACACGCCCGGCGCCACCGATGTCGGCAGCACAGCCCTGGAGGCCTGGGCGCGCGGCGCTGGCGTCTGCCAGGACCATGCCCACGTGATGATCGCCATCTGCCGCAGCATGGGGCTGCCCGCCCGTTATGTGAGCGGCTATCTGGCGGGTGAGGCCCGCGCAAGCGAGGCCACCCATGCCTGGATGGAGTGCTGGGTGGAAGGCCAGTGGCAGGGGATCGATGCCACCCATCGGTGTGGTGTGGGAGACCGCTGGCTGAGACTGGCCGTGGGGGCCGACTATGAGGCGGTTTCGCCGGTGCGGGGTGTTCGTCGCGGTGGGGGCGTGGAGTCCATGCGCGTGGTGGTGTCGGTGCACCAAGGCTGATTTAGACTCTCGACCATGACCTATTGCGTTGCCACCCATCTTCAGCAGGGCCTGGTGTTCCTCTCGGATTCCCGCACCAATGCGGGCATGGATCAGGTTTCCACCTTCCGCAAAATGACCGTCTACGAGCGGCCCGGCGACCGGGTCTTGGTGCTCATGAGCGCGGGCAACCTGGCCATTACTCAGAGTGTGCGCGACATTCTTCAGAGTGCGCCGGAGTCCGAGTCGCTCTGGTCGGCCACCACCATGGCCGAGGCGGCGGCCCGAGTGGGTGCAGCCGTGCGAAAGGTCCATGCACGCGACCACGCCGCACTCACGGAGTTCGGCATCGAGTTCAACTGCAGCTTTATTCTGGGCGGGCAGATTCGTGGCGAGTCCTGCCGACTCTTCCAGGTCTATGCGGCGGGTAATTACATCGAGGCCCAGGCCGAGTCGCCTTACCTTCAGATTGGCGAGTCGAAATATGGCAAGCCCATTCTCGATCGCGTGATCACCCCCGAGACCGACCTCGATGACGCCATGAAGTGCGTGCTGATCTCCATGGATTCCACCCTGAAGTCCAACATCTCGGTGGGCCTGCCCCTCGACCTGCTGGTCTATCGGGCAGACGAACTCAAGGTGAGCCGGTTCGTGTCCATCACGGAGAAGAACCCCTACTTCGACCTCATCCACCAGGCCTGGGGCCGACTCATTCGGGAGGCCTTCTCAGACCTGCCGGCGCCCGATTGGAACGCCATGGGCACGGAGGCATCAAGGCCTGTCTTTGAGCGAATGATTCGTTCGGTGGATCAGTAGCCCCGCGGTGCTTCGAGGCGGCCTGACTTCTCGTAGCGCAGGGGAATGAGGCCGTTGCCGGTGGTGCCAGTGCCCACCACACGCACCTCGAGCAGCCCACTGACCAGCGAGAGTGCCACCCGAGACAGGCTGCTGGGCAGGGTCTTGAATTCCACTCGGCCACTCAATGGGATGCTCACCGACGACTGAGCAGCGAGCTGGTGCACGGGCTGCATGGCCTTGAGGTTGAGGACGGTCTCGCCCTGAATTTGAAGGTCGGCTGCCAGGTTCTCGAGCGGAATGCTCACCTGGTTGGGGTTGTAGACACGAAGGGTGACCGTGATCTGTGCGCCCTCGCGGTCGAACTGACCCACCCGCATGTCTACGGCCTCGATGGTGGGCTTGATGCTCACGCCGGCTGGGCCAGCGCAGCCAACGATGAGCAGGAATGGGGCCACAAGCCAAGCGAAACGCCAGTTCTTCATGGGCGCAGTATGGCATGATCTTTTTCATGCTGATGCTGCTCTCACCTGCCAAAACGCTCGACTATGAGTCGCCCGTGGCCGTTGCGCCAGCCTCCGTGCCGCCGCTCATGTCGGAGGCGGCCGTGCTCATCGAGACCTTACGACAGAAGTCTTCCGCAGAGATCTCTGCGCTCATGGACATCAGCCCCAAGCTGGCCGATCTCAACCAGGCCCGCTATCAGGCCTGGTCCACCAAGCCCTCCAAAGAAGCCACCCGCGCCGCGGTACTGGCCTTCAACGGAGATGTTTATGAGGGCTTGGATGCGCGAAGCCTCGATGCGGCCTCGCTGGCCTGGGCGCAGTCGCACCTCATCATTCTCTCGGGCCTCTACGGCGTGCTGCGTCCGCTCGATGCCCTGCAGCCGTATCGTCTGGAGATGGGCACATCCTTGACCAACCCACGGGGTGCGAACCTGTATCGGTACTGGTCCGATCAGGTTACAGCGGCCATTACACAGAGTGAGGCCATGCAGTCCGAGGCCCCGTGGCTGTTGAATCTGGCTTCCGATGAATACTTCAAGGTGGTTGATGCCAA
>JBEARM010000020.1:0-17696 GCA_041163175.1 Pseudomonadota bacterium
GGAATAGCATCTTCAGCATGGCCAAGCGCCAATTCAAAAGCGAGAAGCTGCAGCAGGTCTTCAGCTTTCATCCGCTGCTCATCGGCGGCAATCCCTTGCGAGTCACGCAGGTCTACAGCCTTATTCTCTCGCTCGAGCGGCAGTTCGGTGTCCACTCGGCCATGGGCGGCACGGGTGCCATTGTGTCGGGCCTGGTGCGCCTGCTCGAGCGCCAAGGTGGCGCGGTTCGATACAACGCCGATGTACAAGAAATTCTCAGCGAGAACGGCAAGGTGACCGGGGTGCGCCTGCAGTCCGGACAGACCATCGCGGCAGACCTTGTGGTCTCGAATGCGGATGCCGCCTGGACATACGAGCGGGCCATGCCACGTCAGCGGCGGCGCGTCTGGACAGACCGCAAGCTCGCCCGCACCCAGTACTCCATGAGCCTGTTCGTCTGGTACTTCGGCACACGCCGTGTGTACGACGACGTTCCCCATCACATGATTCTGCTCGGCCCCCGCTACGAGGGCCTGCTCACCGACATCTTCGACAACAAAGTGCTGAGTGACGACTTCAGCCTCTATCTGCACCGGCCCACCGCCACCGATCCATCATTGGCGCCCCCAGGCTGCGACACCTTCTATGTCCTCTCGCCGGTGCCGCATCAAGATGCCGGCATCGACTGGCAGACCCAGGCCGAGCCTTACCGAAAGCGCATCGAGGCCTACCTGCAAGACACCGTGCTGCCGGGCTTGTCCGACAACATCGTCACCTCATTCACCATGACGCCCGATGACTTCTCATCGCGCTATCTGGCCCATAAAGGGGCGGCCTTCGGCCTCGAGCCTGTGCTGCTGCAGAGCGCCTGGTTCCGTCCACACAACCGAAGTGAAGAGCTTCGGGGCCTCTACCTTGTGGGTGCAAGCACCCATCCCGGTGCAGGCATTCCCGGGGTGCTCACCTCGGCCAAGGCACTCGACACCCTCATTCCCCAGGCCGCCAGCCACCACCTGGTGGGCGCCTAGATGCCTGAAGGCGCCATGCCCGCAACAGTCCACCACCTTGGTCAGCCCGGAGCCAACCAGGCCCTCATGCGCCAGGGCTCGAAGTCGTTCTACGCCGCCTCACGCCTGCTACCCCCGCGCTTTCGAGATGCTGCCGTCGACCTCTATGGCTTTTGCCGTGTGGCCGACGACGCCGTCGATGAGTCGGGTGCAAGCCCACGGGTGATGGCAGAACTCCATGAGCGGCTCGATGCGATTTATGCAGGCCGTCCCATGGCCATTGCCGAAGACCAGGCCTTTGCCCAGGTGGTCTCGAAGCATCGGCTGCCCAAGCGCATTCCGCTGGCCCTGCTCGAGGGCTTCGAATGGGATGCCCAGGGCCGTCGCTACGAGACGCTCGAGTCCCTCTGCGACTATGGCGCGCGGGTGGCGGGCACGGTGGGCGCCATGATGGCACTGGTCATGGGGGTGCGCGAGGCGAGGCCGATGGCACGCGCCTGCGAACTGGGTGTGGCCATGCAGCTCACCAATATTGCACGCGATGTGGGCGAAGATGCTCGCATGGGTCGGCTCTACCTGCCTCGCACGTGGCTGCGTGAGGAAGGCCTCGACCCCGATGCCTGGCTTGCGAATCCCTCCTTCGGCCCAGAGATTGCCCGTGTGGTGGCGCGGCTCTTGTCCGCGGCCGATGCCCTCTATCGACGCTCTGAGGAAGGCGTGTGGTTTCTGCCGCGCGGCTGTCGTCCGGCCATTCTCGCGGCCCGCCACATTTATGCCGACATTGGCCGAGAGATCGGCAGTGCCCGTTTCAATTCCATCGACCACCGGGCCCATGTCTCGGGCCGAAAAAAACTCGCTCGAATCGCACAGTCACTGCCGGCCTTCTTGGTGGCCCCGCGGCTGCCCCGCGGCCACAAGCCGCTGGAGTCCATTCATTTTCTAGTGGAGGCCGCCGGCATCAGCATGGCCCAGCTGCCACCTCGGTCGGTCTCAGAAAAAGTGGGCTGGATGGTCGACCTCTTCATCACGCTCGAGGAGCGTCACCAGTCGATGCGTGGCATGCGCCATGGCAGCATCCAACGCACCACCGGAGACCGAAGCCGAGGCGCATAGAGGCTCTCGTGCATGGCGGTCACGCGCTCGCCCAGCAGGCTGGTGCGAATCTCTGAACGAACGTAGAACGGTGTGTCCTCGAGGGTGCGAACCAGCCGCGGCCGACGGCCATCGGGATCGGTACGGGTGGCGCGGCTCACTGCCCAGGCACTTCGCTTGAGCAGGGTGCGCGGGCCCACCTCAAAGGGCTCGGTCTGGCCATCGGGCCGGAACCGCAGGGCAATGAGACGGTCGTCCTGGCCCGTGGGCTCAAGGTCGTAGAGCACGGCCGCGCTGCCATCGGACATCGTCGCCCGTGACCAATCCCAGCGATGAAAGGCCGAGGCCAGGGGCTCATCGCCCTCATTGGAATCCAAGTAGCCACTGCCCTTCCAGTGCAATTGCGGGGCATCGAGGTGGACCTCGATGCGGGCCGAGGGCGCCAGTGGCCCCCAGCGGTGTCGCCCTTGGGCATCCAGGTTCGACTGGTGATGAAAGAACCGGTCTGCCGAGATGCGGACCTGGCCGCGCACCGGAAACGGAATGGGCATGCCGTGCTCCTGAATGTCGATCACCAGGCTCGATCCATCCCAACGCAGTTGGCTGTGCTTGATTTGAAAGTGTGTGGCGTCGCGTTTGACGCAGGCGGCGCTGCGCTCGGTCATGGTCCATCGCTTCTGGCCGGGGCTGTAGATGGCCACGTTCAGTGCGCAGTGGTTGTCGGGTGAGACCACTTCACCGCGGGCCTTCGCCCTGGCCTGTGCCCAGTGGTAGTAAGGCGAGAAGACACTGCCCACAAAGGCGATCAGGGTGATGCCGTGCTGGCCGCAGTCGCTCAGGCCATCGACATACCACCAGAGATAACCACCCGGGCCGACCGCCTGGTCGAATCGAGGTGTGCCATCAGGGTTGCGGCCGCCAGTCGGCCCGACAGGGCCGCCATCGGCACCCCCGCCCCCGGGTGGGCGCTGCCCCCCGCCAAGAAGAGCCCCGGTATCGGTGTCTGCGCCGAGGGCCTCTGAAAGACAGACATCCATCCGTGGGGTGCTCGGCCATACAGGGCCCCGCCCGTGGCCGGGAACTGCTGGTGAAAGTGCGAAGGGGTTGTGCATGTGGTGGTCTCCGGCTGGGTCTCGAGTTCAACGCCGCATGCGGCAAGCTGCCTCTGAAGTCTCGCAAAAGTCTGGTCGATGGTCTGTTCGGGAAAGGCCGATGGCCGATCGCCAATGGCCGGCGCATTGATGAGCATCAGCAGCCGCTCGGCCTGTCCGTGATCGGGCATGTGGGCGCCGCGGTCTTGGGCGCAGATGTAAATCGTGGGTGTGGCTGGGAGTTGCTGGTGGTCGAAGACGTCGGTGAATTCACGCTCGTAGTCTGGCTGAAAGAAGACATTGTGGTGGTCCAGCGGCCGGCCATGCAGCTTGGCATCCACGGCCCAGGTCATGGCGGAGAGTGACCGCGGCAGCACGCCGGTGGGCTGCACACTGGCCTTCACCGCCTCGCCGAGCAGGCCGTCGCGAAGGGCTGCGGCATCGCCATTGAAGACCACGGCATCGGCCCGAAGGACTTCGCCCTGTGCGGTCTCCACACCCATAGCGCGGCCGCCTTCCACCAGAATGCGCGCCACGGGCTGGCCGGTGCGAATCTCTGCCCCCAGGCCCTGGGCGGCCTTGGCCATGCCCTCGCCGAGTGCCTGCATGCCGCCTTCGGCGCGCCACACGCCGCAGGTCTCCACGAATGCAATGAGGCTGAGCGTGGCCGGTGCCAGCCACGGTGAGCCGCCGCAGTAGGTGGCATAGCGTGCAAAGAGTTGGCGCAGCCGTGGGTCTTGGAAGTGTCGGCCCAGGCTTGTCCAGAGGCTCTGCATGGGCCCAATGGTCGCCAGCAGGGCCAGGCCCCGTGGGCCGAGCGCCGAGCCCATCGACATCAGGCTGGGCCGACTGCTGCGCATGTAGGCCTGCTCCATCTGAAAGTAGAGCGCGCGCGTCTCGGCCATGAAGCGTTGAAATTGTGCGGCCGCTGCGCCACCGGAGAATTCGGCAATGGCCTGCTCACTGGCCTTCGGGTCTGCGTAAAGGTCGAGCCATTCCGCGGCCGACCAGGCGTGCCGCGCGAGAATCGGCAGGGGCGAGAGCGTCACGACATCCGAGAGGCGAAGGCCTGCGGCGGCAAGCAGGTCTTCAAAGACCCACGACATGGTGATGACCGTGGGGCCGGAATCGACCCACTTGCTGCCAGCCTGGCGCTGGTGAATCTTGCCGCCGGGCTTTGCGTGGGCCTCGAGCACAGTGACCTGCACACCCTGTCGGGCGAGGTCTACAGCCGCCGCGAGCCCGCCCATGCCGGCCCCGACAATGAGCACCGAACGCGCGCTCATGCGGGCGTGTGGGCCGTGCTCAGCTGCCCGATGTCACGCAGAATTCGAAACCGAATGAAGGCCCATTCGGAGAAATAACGCTCGCCGTAGGCGGCGGCGATGGCGGCCTGATGCCCGCCGGAATGGGCGTACTGGGTCATGGCGTTCTCGCTCGACCAAATGCTGAAGGTGGCCTGCCGCACCAGCGGGGCTTCGCCCAGGCCCACGGCGAGCTCGCAGCCCTCGGCCCTCGCAAGGTCGGCCTCGGCCGCAGGCGACTTCGCCCAGAAGGCCATGGCGCGATGCCAGCGAATGGATGCGCGGGTCATGGAGGCCATTCGGCTGTTGGCCTCGGGAGCTTCGGCCGACACCGGAATGGGCACACCCCCCCATTGGCCGCGGCTCGAGAAGGCCTGCAGGCTCAGCACCCGAAGTGCATCGGCATGGTCGCGGTAGGACTGTAGCTGGGGTGAGTGGTCGATGAACTCGTGGGCCTGTGCCTCGGTCTCGAAGAGGCCGAGGTAGCCGAAACGATCCCAGCCGGGTGAGAGGCCAAAGCCGCCGTCGTGGCCACTGCCGAGGAAGCGTTCAAAGCGAAGGCCGTGGGGCTTGCGATGGGGCAGGGCGCCGAGCACCAGTCGGGCCAGGCCCCAGCCTTTGGCACTGGCCTGCCACTTGGCGAGGGCCAGAACGAGGGTCTCGCGGCCGGCCACCGTGATGAGGGTTAGTCGTCCGCGTCTGCGTCGGGGCCATCGATGCCAAAGCGACGCAGCTTCACGTACAGGCTCTGGCGAGACAGCCCGAGCATCTCCGCAGCCGATGCCCGGTTGTTCTTGGTGAGCCGCAGCGCAGCCTCGATGCAGAGCTTCTCGATGAGGTCGACCGTCTCGCCCACAATCTCCTTGAGCGGCAGCCGGCCCACCAGCGCGGCCAGGTCGGCCCCGCTGCGGCCCACGGGGCTCGAGGTTTCGGGGGCGCTCTCCAGTCGGCGGTTGACGTCTCGCACCATGAAGCCGAGCAGGGTTTCGGGGCCCAGGGTGAAGCTCACACCCGAGAGTTCCACGGGCACGCTCAGCCCCGACTCGCTGATGAGTTGTGTGGAGAAGAGTCGCACGCTGCCGCCCTGGGCCAGGCTATTGATCATGACCAATAAATCGGTGTTGGCGCGGCCGAGCCATCGGTTGAGCGACTCGCCGATGATCTGGCCCGTGTGTGCAGCCTGGATTTGGTCCAAGAAGGCGGGGTTGGCGTGTCGAATCACGCCCTTGCTGTCGGTGATGACCAGGCCATCGCTCACACGGCGCAGGGCCTCCAAGACCGAGGCATCCTCGGGCGAGGAGGGCAGGCCATTGGGCGGCTCGATGCGAACCAGGAAGACGGTGTCCGATTCCTGCCGTAGGCAGGAGACGGCCGTGCGGGCACGGACCTGGCCGTTGGCAAAGGTGAGCTCAGTTTCGCTGGCGCGGCCCGAGCCGCTGACCTGCTGCAGCAGCATGGTGGTGGCGCTGGCCGCCGCCGGGGCAATGAGCTGATCGAAGACGGTCTGCTTGAGCGAGGCGACATCCTGGCCAAAAAAGAAGCCTGCAGCGCGGTTGCATTCCATGACCACGTGGTCGCGTGCACGAACGATCAGGATGGGGTCGCGGATGAGATCGAAGAGGGTGCGGTACTCGTTCTCAAGCCGACGCAGTCGACCGTAGTCGCGCTCCATGAGCTGCTGGGCCTCCATGAGCCGGCCCTGCAGGGCTGCCAGGGGGCGCAGGTCTCGGCCGATGGCCACCATGCGGCCATCGGGCGCGATGCGCACCAGCGAAAACAAAATGGGGACCTCCACGCCGTCGGGCTGCAGCTGGTTGATGTGACGCCAGCGTGCGTTGGGCTCGCCGGCGCCCACCAGAGAGAGCATCTCGCGCACCTTGGGCCGGCTCTCGGAAGTGACCAGACTCTCCCATGGCTGTCCAATCCAGGCCCGAAAGGCGTTGGCGGTCCAGGCTTCGGCACTGGCGGCCACATCCCGCACGGTGCCGTCTGCATCGAGGATGAGGGCCACGTCTGCGGCGGCCTCCACCAGTGCAGCCGTGGCCTGGGCGTCCAGGCCGAGCATCTCGCCGCGTGCGCCTTCAATGCGACCCATGGTGCCCTCGCCGACTCAGAAACTGTTGGGCAGCGGCCACGGCCTCGGGCGCATCGCCCGACACCAGGTCTGCACCGCAGGCAGCGGCCTGGGCGGGAAAGACCTCGATGGCGGGGCCGCCGATCATGATGGCTGGCTGCTGTTTACGACAGACCTGCCGAAGTCGGGCAATGAGCGCCGGTGCAAGCCGCATGTCGTGCTCGGTGGCCAAGGACAGGCCAATCATGTCGGCACCCGATGCGGCTGCGGCCTCGAGGAGGTCGGGCTCTTCCCCGGATTCGTGGCTGATGACCGACCAGCCCGCACGGGCAAAGAAGGCGCCGACCATACGAAGGCCCAGGCGGTGGTGCGCACCCGGGACGGTGCAGAGAAAGAGGCGTGGGCCTGCCTCGCCCGGGGTGGCCTCGGCATGAAATTGGTCGAGCAGCTGTGAAAACACATGTTGGAGCGTCCAGAGGCCAATGGTGACATCGGTAAAAGCAGAGGTGTCCTTCACCCACCGCTCGCCGAGGAGTCGGGCTGCGGGCTGAATCAAAGACAGGAACACCGCGTCGGTGCGTAATCCTTGGACCATTTCACCCCGAACAAGTGCCTCGCAGCCGACCAAATCGCCCGCAGCGGCCAGGCTGGCGAGGGCATCGGCCTGGTCTCGAAGGGGGCCATCCACGGGGGTGGGCATTGCCGCGACGCCGAGGCTTCCCGGCGACATGGGCGCGGCCTGGGCGGGCGGCTGTTCCAGCAACACCAGGCGGGGGATGACCTCCTGGGTGAGCAGGGTCAGGAAGGTCTCGGGCTCGGTTTGAACAGATGTTTTAGATGACATGGGGGCTCCTTCCCCTGTGATCGGCTCGATAGGCCTTTGAAGGGCCTAGGCGGACTATGCGCGGAGGTTTTGTCTTTGTCAATTTTAATTGATGTCAAATAAAATTGACATTCTCTGGGGGCCGTCCTAGAGTGCATTTCTATAGCAGTGCAAGTCGTTGACAGGAGCACCACATATGTCGGATTGGGTCGTGGAACAGACGGGCCTTGTCTATAACCGCGAGGAGCGGGCCCGGCGCGATGCAACCCCATGGACACTCGTTCAAGGCCTTCTTGCGCCCATTCAATTTGTGGTCTTTCTCGTCAGCCTGGCGTTGGTCCTGCGAACCCTCATCACATCCGAAGGCGCTGAGTGGGCCGGCTGGTCCGTGGTCATCAAAACCCTCACCCTCTACGCGATCATGGTCACCGGCGCCATCTGGGAGAAGGTGGTCTTCGGCCAATACCTGTTCGCGCGCCCCTTTTTCTGGGAAGACATGGTGAGCATGCTGGTCATTGGCCTGCACACCGCCGCCGTGGTGGCCTGGTTTCTGGGTGAGCAATGGCTGAGCCTCGAGGAGCAGCTCTGGCTGGCCCTGGCCGCCTATGCCGCCTACGTGATCAACGCTGCGCAGTTCCTCTACAAGCTTCGTCTGGCCCGGCGTGAGCAGTCCATGCACATGGGCACCGAGGTCATGGGATGAATGCCCCCCTGCTGCCGCTGGAGGTCTTGCGTGAGCGAGGGCAGCACGAGGTCTTTTGTGGCCTCACCAGCATCATTTGGCTGCACCGAAAAATACAAGACGCCTTCTTCCTCGTCGTGGGCTCACGCACCTGCGCACACCTCATTCAGTCGGCCGCAGGCGTGATGATCTTTGCCGAGCCGCGCTTTGCAACCGCCATCATCGATGACCGCGACCTGGCCGGCCTGGCTGATGCCAACGAGGAGCTCGACCGCGTCGTGGCCCAGCTGCTGTCGCGGCGGCCGGATATCAAGCTGCTGTTTCTCGTGGGCTCCTGTCCCTCCGAGGTCATCAAGCTCGACCTCGAGCGCGCAGCCCAGCGGCTCGATCTCACCCATCGTGGGCAGACCAAGGTCATGCACTACTCGGGCAGCGGCATCGAGACCACCTTCACCCAGGGTGAAGATGCCTGTTTGGCGGGGCTGGCGGCCGACCTGTCGCTCGTCTCCGCGGGCGAGGCCGCAGCAGACCTGCTCATCGTCGGCAGCCTGCCCGATGTCGTGGAAGACCAGCTCACCGAGTGCTGTCAGGCCATGGGCCTGGGGTCGGTGGCCTGCCTGCCCCCGCGGCGATCTAACCGCATGCCGGTGGTGGGGCCTCACACGAAATTTGTGCTGGCCCAGCCCTTTCTGAACGACACCGCCCGGGTCCTCGAAGGCCGTGGGCTTGGCCGTGTGGCCACAGGTTTTCCCTTCGGCGGAGAGGGCACGGCGCGCTGGCTGCGCGACATCGGCGCTGAATTCTCCTGCGCCACCGAGCGGGTCGAGGCCGCCGTTGCACCGGGGCTCGCGCGGGCCCGCAAGAGCCTGGCGCACCACCGTGAGCTGCTGGCCGGCAAGCGCATCTTCTTTTTCCCCGATTCCCAGTTGGAGATCCCATTGGCCCGCTTTCTCCAAGAGGAGCTCGGCATGGTGATCGTCGAGGTGGGCGTGCCCTACTTGAACCGTCAGATCATGGCGGCTGAACTCGCTGCCCTGGGCCCCGCGGTGCAGCTCTCCGAGGGGCAGGATGTCGATCGTCAGCTCGACCGCTGCCGTGCGGCTGCGCCCGACATGGTGGTCTGTGGCCTGGGCCTGGCCAATCCCCTGGAGGCCGAGGGCATCACCACGAAGTGGTCGATTGAATTGGTCTTCAGCCCCGTGCATGGCTTTGATCAGGCCGCCGATCTCGCCGCACTCTTTGCTCGCCCGTTCGATCGCCGTCGTCGCCTTGGAGGGCTTCTCGCATGAAACTCACCCTCTGGACCTACGAAGGCCCACCCCACGTGGGGGCCATGCGCATCGCCACGGCCATGCGCGATGTCCACTACGTGCTCCATGCACCCCAAGGCGACACCTACGCCGACCTGCTCTTCACCATGATCGAGCGGCGTAGTAAGCGCCCGCCGGTCACCTACACCACCTTCCAGGCCCGCGACCTCGGCAAGGACACTGCCCAGCTCTTTCAAACGGCCGTTCGAGATGCCGTGGAGCGCCATGCACCCAAGGCCCTGCTCGTGGGGGCCTCCTGCACGGCCGAGCTCATTCAAGACGACCCGGGTGGCCTGTCGGCGGCCTTGAACCTCGACATTCCCGTGGTGCCGCTAGAGCTTCCGTCTTATCAGAAGAAGGAGAACTGGGGCGCAGCCGAGACCTTCTATCAAGTTGTTCGTCAGCTGCTTGCAGGCGAGCCAGCCCCAAGCCGGCCGGCCAATGCAGCCGCACCCACCTGCAACATCTTGGGGCCCACGGGCCTGGGCTTTCGTCACCGTGACGACCTCATCGAGGTGCGCGGGCTCATCGAGATGCTCGGCATTCGTGTGCAGGTGGTGGCCCCCTGGGAGGCCTCGCCCGACGACATTCGACGTCTGCCGCTCGCCGACTTCAATGTGGTGCTTTACCCAGAGACCGCCATGTCGGTGGCGAGCTACTTAAAGCGCAGCCATGGCCAGCCGCACACCAGCTGCATCCCCATCGGCATGCGTGGCACCGAGGCCTTTATTCGAGAGCTTGCGGGCCTGGCCGGCGTGCCCGAGCAGGCTGAGTCCTGGGTGGCCAAGGCGCGTGCCTCACAACGGGGCCGTGCCGACTGGTACTGCGGCTCGGTCGACTCCACCTATCTCACGGGCAAGCGTGTCTTCATCTTTGGCGATGCCACGCATGCCATGGCCGCTGCAAATTTTGCGGCCCACGAGATGGGCTTTGAGGTCGTCGGCCTGGGCACCTACTCACGTGAGTTTGCGCGGGAGGTTCGGGCTGCCGCCGCGGAGCATGGCCTGGAGGCCCTCATCACCGACGACTACCTGGAGGTCGAGGCCCGAATTGCCGACCTTGCACCCGACCTGGTGCTCGGCACGCAAATGGAGCGGCACATGGCCAAGCGGCTCGGCATGCCGTGCGCGGTCATCTCCGCCCCCGTGCATGTCCAAGATTTTCCAGCCCGCTACGCCCCGCAAATGGGCTACGAGGGTGCCAATGTGCTCTTCGACACCTGGGTCCACCCGCTCATGATGGGCCTGGAGGAGCACCTGCTCGGCATGTTCAAGGACGATTTCGAATTCCACGAGTCGGCCACGGCGTCGCATTTGGGTGGTGCAGGTGGTCCAGCCCGTGTGGCCCAGGCCGCTGAGGCACAGGCATCTGAGGCATCCGCATCTGGCCCCATTTCGGTTCAGTGGGATCCCGAGGCCGAGCGCGAACTCGGAAAGATTCCCTTCTTCGTTCGCGGCAAGGCCAAGCGCAACACCGAGGCCTTCGCCAGCGAGCAAGGCCTGGTGCGCATCACCAAAGACACCCTCTACGAGGCAAAGGCCCACTATGCGAGATGAGATGCGTCTGGTGATTGTCACCATGGACACCCATCTCAGTTCGGCCACTGCGATGGCCGCTGCCCGCTTGGCCCGTCAGTACCCTGGCCTGCACCTGGACATGCATGCCGCATCCGAATACTCCGCAGACCCCGCCGCCCTGGCCCGAGTGAAGGCCGCCATTTCATCGGCCCATGTGGTGCTGGTCTCCATGCTCTTCCTGGAAGACCACTTCCTGCCGGTGCTCGATGACCTCAAGCGACGTCGCGATGACCTCGATGCACTCATCTGCATCATGTCGGCCCCAGATGTTGTCAAGCTCACCCGCATGGGCCGGTTCGACATGTCCAAGCCGGCCTCGGGCCCGATGGCACTGCTCAAGCGCCTGCGCGGCAAGCGGCCCGGTGAGAACCAGGGGGCCAAGGGCGGTCGCAGTGAAACCTCTGGCTCGGGCGCCTCGCAGATGAAGATGCTGCGCCGCCTGCCCAAGATCCTTCGCTTCATTCCGGGCACTGCCCAAGACATTCGGCTCTACTTCCTCTCACTGCAGTATTGGCTTGGTGGGTCCGATGCCAACATGGAGAGCCTGGCCGGCATGCTCGTGAACCGTTATGCGGCCGGGCCGCGCCAGGTCTGGCAGGGTCGGCTGCCGGTGGCCGAGCCCATCGAATACCCCGACCTGGGCGTCTATCACCCGAAGATGGCGGGTCGCATTGCAGACCAGGCCGATCGCCTTCCCGGCATACGCACCACGGCCAAGCCACGCGTGGGCCTGCTCATGCTGCGCTCCTACCTGCTGGCCGGCAACACCGCCCACTACGACGGCATGATTGCTGCGCTGGAGGCCAAGGGCCTCACCGTGGTGCCCGCCTTTGCCATGGGCCTCGATGCTCGCCCGGCCATTGAGGCCTTCTTCATGCGCGATGGCCGAGTGCTGGTCGATGCCGTGGTCTCGCTCACAGGCTTTTCATTGGTGGGCGGCCCGGCCTACAACGATGCGCAGGCCGCCGAAGACATTCTCACCACGCTCAATGTGCCCTACCTGGCAGCCCATCCCTTGGAGTTCCAGTCGCTCGCCGACTGGGGCGGCTCCAACCGCGGGCTCATGCCGGTCGAGACCACCATCATGGTGGCCATTCCCGAGCTCGATGGTGCCACCAGCCCCATGGTCTTCGGTGGTCGCCCTGGTGTTCGTGGCCAGGCCTGTCAGGGCTGTCACCGCGGCTGCGAGTTCAACGACATCAACACCCCGCAAGACATGGTGTCCTGCCCAGAGCGGGCAGAGATGCTCGCCGCCCGTGTGGCTAGGCTCATCACACTGCGCAAGACCCCGGTCGAAGACCGTCGTGTGGCCTTGGTGCTCTTTAACTTCCCGCCCAATGGCGGCAGCGTGGGCACGGCGGCCCATCTCTCGGTGTTTGAGTCGGTCTACGAGACCCTCAAAGGCATGGCGGGGCAGGGCTATCGGGTAGACCTACCCGCCTCGGGTGATGCCATTCGTGAACAACTTTTGAACGGCAATCGCGCAGCCCACGGCACCGATGCCAATGTCTTGGCGAGCATCTCGGTGCAAGACCATCTCAAGAAAGAAGTCTGGCTCAAGGACATCGAGGCCTGCTGGGGGCCTGCGCCTGGTCGGCAGCTCACCAATGGCAAGAGCCTCTTTGTGCTGGGTGTGAACTTTGGGAATGTCTCGGTGCTTGTGCAGCCGGGCTTTGGCGTGGAAGGCGACCCCATGCGCCTGCTCTTTGAGCACGACATGACCCCCACCCATGCCTTTGCTGCCTTCTACCGCCACCTGCGAGAAGACCTTCAGGCCCATGCCGTGGTGCACTTCGGCACCCATGGCGCCCTCGAATTCATGCCTGGAAAGCAGGCGGGCAGCTCGGGCCGGTGCTGGCCCGATCGCCTCATTGCAGACCTGCCCAACTTCTACATCTATGCCTCGAACAATCCCTCGGAGGGCACGATTGCCAAGCGCCGGTCGTCGGCCACGCTGGTGAGCTACCTCACGCCCGCCGTCACCGAGGCGGGCCTCTACCGTGGGCTCTCCGAACTCAAGCAGAGCCTCGACCGCTGGCGCAGTCTCTCGCCCACCGAAGACCAGGAACGTGCCCGCCTGATGCCGGTTATCGCAGAGCAGGCCAAGGCCTTGGAGTTTGAGTTCAGCCCCATAGGCGAGGCCACATCGGATGCCACCGCCGCAGCGGTGCTTCGGCTCACCGAGCAGCTCCACGAACTCGAGCACACGCTCATCCCTCAGGGCCTGCATGTCTTGGGTCGTGCCATGAGCGCGGAGCAGCGGGCGGATGTGCTCCTGGCCATGGCCCGAGCCCACCGGCCCTTGGAGCCCACCGAGGGCTGGTCCGATGCGGTCGCTGCCATTCTGGGTTCGCCGCCGGAGCAGGCGTTGTCCGCCGCGCTTCGCCATGTGGGCAGCCGCGACACCGATCGCGGCCTGCTCGAGCAGCTCATTCAGATCAACACGGCCCTGCAGACCAACCAAGAGGTGGCGGCCCTGCTCGAGGCCCTGAATGGCAACTTCGTTCGGCCCGCCCCGGGTGGCGATCTCCTGAGAACCCCCGAGGTGCTGCCCACGGGCCGCAACGTCCACGGCTTTGATCCCTTCCGCATGCCCAGCCGCTATGCCTGGGTCGATGGGCAGCAGCAGGCCGAGAAACTTCTGGCCCGACACCGTGAGCTGGGCCATCCCATGCCAGAGTCCATCGCCATGGTGCTCTGGGGCACCGACAACCTCAAGACCGAGGGCAGTCCGCTCGCGCAGGCCATGGCCCTCATGGGTGCAGAGCCTCGCTTCGATGGCTTCGGACGCCTGGCAGGCGCGAGCCTCATCACTCTGGAGGCGCTGGGCCGGCCTCGCATCGATGTCGTGCTCACCCTTTCGGGCATCTTCCGCGACCTGCTCCCACTGCAGATTCGAATGCTGGCCGAAGCGGCTTTTCTGGCGGCCTCGGCCGATGAGCCCACCGACATGAACTTCGTGCGCAAGCACGTGCTCGCCCACATGCAGGCCACCGGTGCCGACCTCGAAACGTCTGCACTGCGCGTGTTTGGCAATGCCGATGGCGCCTACGGGGCCAATGTGAACCACCTCATCGAGCAAGGCTGCTGGCAAGACGAAGACGAACTCGCCGACTGCTACGCCAGGCGCAAGGGCTTTGCCTATGGACGCAATGGCCGGCCGAGCAGCCAGCCTGAACTGCTCCAGGCCGCCCTCGGCCATGTCACCCTGGCCTACCAGAACCTCGAGAGCATGGAGGTGGGCGTCACCACCGTGGACACCTACTTCGACACCCTGGGTGGTGTGAGC
Organism: Pseudomonadota bacterium; assembly: GCA_041163175.1. Taxonomy (GTDB): domain Bacteria; phylum Pseudomonadota; class Gammaproteobacteria; order Burkholderiales; family Burkholderiaceae_A; genus Hahnella. The sequence goes on from JBEARM010000020.1 coordinate 14,229, forward strand.
CGAGCCGTGCGCAAGGCCCGCGGTGGCCAAGATCCGATGGTCTATATCGGCGATCAGACCACCGGCAGCGGTGTGGTCCGCACCCTTTCCGAGCAGGTGGGGCTGGAGACCCGAACCCGAATGCTCAACCCCAAGTGGTACGAGTCCATGCTTGAGCACGGCTATGAGGGCGTGCGCCAGATCGAGGCCCATCTCACCAACACCATGGGCTGGAGCGCCACCACAGGCCAGGTGCAGCCCTGGGTCTACCAGCAGCTCACCCAGACATTCCTGCTCGACCCCGTCATGCGGGAACGACTCGCAGAGCTCAATCCCGCCGCATCGGCCAAGCTCGCCGGCCGGCTATTGGAAGCGTCAGATCGGTCCTATTGGACACCAGACGAACAGACCTTGAATGCCCTGCGTGAGGCAGGCGAGGCATTTGAGGACCGCATTGAGGGCATCTATCAAGGAGCACCCGTATGAACACGGTTACCGTGCCATTTGCAGAGATTCGACGCCCCGGCCCGCCCGATGGCGAGGGCAGTGTGCAGGTCCAGCTCGACCCCAACATGAAGATTGGAAATGCCAAAGTCTTTGCCGTCTATGGCAAGGGCGGCATTGGCAAGAGCACCACCTCCTCGAACCTCTCGGTGGCCTTCTCCAAACTCGGAAAGCGTGTCATTCAGATCGGCTGCGACCCCAAGCACGACTCCACCTTCACCCTCACCAAGTCGCTCATGCCCACGGTCATCGATGTCCTGGAGTCCGTCGACTTTCACACCGAGGAGCTGCGCATCGAAGACTTCGTCTACGAGGGCTACAACGGCGTGATGTGTGTGGAGGCCGGTGGCCCGCCCGCGGGCACCGGCTGTGGTGGCTATGTGGTGGGCCAGACGGTCAAGCTGCTCAAAGAACACCACCTGCTCGATGAGAGCGATGTGGTCATCTTCGATGTACTGGGCGATGTGGTCTGCGGCGGCTTTGCCGCGCCGCTGCAGCACGCCGACCGCGCACTGATCGTGGCGGCCAACGACTTCGACTCCATCTTTGCCATGAACCGCATTGTGCAGGCCATCAATGCCAAGGCCAAGAACTACAAGGTGCGGCTGGGCGGCGTGATTGCCAACCGCAGTGCACAGACCGACCAGATCGATCGCTTCGCAGACCGGGTGGGCCTCAATCGCCTGGCCCACTTCCCAGACCTCGATGTGATTCGTCGCAGTCGCCTGAAGAAGGCCACCCTCTTCGAAATGGAGTCATCCCCCGAGCTCGAGGCGGTTCAGCAGGAATACCTTCGCCTGGCCGCATCGCTGTGGGCCGGCACCGACCCCTTGGCGCCCGAGGCGCTCAAGGACCGCGAAATTTTTGATCTGTTGGGGTTCGACTGATGAACACCTCGGTGCGAGACGCAGCCTATCTCACGCGGCGCGGCGAGATCGAGGAGTATTTCGATCGCACCGCGGCCGACGCATGGGCGCGGCTCACCTCCGATGCGCCCGTCAGCGGCATCCGGAAAACAGTGCGTGAGGGCCGCGAGACCATGCGCGCGCTCATCGGCCAGTGGGTCGGCCTGCAGGCCGGCGCCTCGGTGCTCGATGCCGGCTGTGGCACAGGCCTGCTCGCCACCGACCTGGCACGCGCGGGTGCGGTCGTCACTGCGGTCGACCTCTCGCCCACACTGGTGGCCTTGGCCCGTGAGCGCATGCCCTCAGACCTGGCCCCGGGTCGCATCAGTTACTTCGCGGGCGACATGCTCGAGCCGAGCCTGGGCAGCTTCGATCACCTCGTGGCCATGGATTCCCTCATTCATTACGGCCCCGCCGAGGCCCTTCGTGCACTGGAGGCCATCGGCCCACGGGTGCGTCGCTCCATGGTGGTGACCTTCGCGCCCAGCAGCCCATTGCTCATGGCCATGATGTGGGCCGGACGGCTCTTTCCTCGTGGCGACCGCTCGCCGGCCATCGTGCCGGTCCGTCCGCAATGGCTGATGCGAAGAATTGCCGAGTCATCGCTCGCCCAAGATGGCTGGCGCATTGGCCGCACCCACCGCGTCTCACGCGGCTTTTACACCTCACAGGCCTTGGAGCTCGTGCGCACATGATCTGGCTTCGCCTGCTCTCACCGCGCAAGTGGTCTCAGATCGACCCGCGCTACCTGCCGTTTGCAGACCTCACGAGTGCAGACCTGCCCCTCTCCAAGCTGCTTCGGCTGTCGCTCTTTCAGGTGTCGGTGGGTCTGGCCACGGCGCTCTTGGTGGGTACCCTCAACCGTGTGCTCATTGTCGAACTCGGCGTGGCCGCCTGGCTGGTGGCCAGCATGGTGGCCTTGCCGGTACTGGTGGCGCCTTTCCGAGCGTTGGTGGGCTTTCGATCTGACACCCATCGCTCGGCCATCGGCTGGCGCCGCGTGCCTTACATTTGGATGGGCAGCCTGTTGCAGTTTGGTGGCCTGGCCATCATGCCGTTCTCGCTCATCCTGCTCTCGGGCGACACCCACTGGCCCACCTGGATCGGCCCGGCCAGCGCAGCCTTCGCATTTCTGTTGGTGGGCCTGGGCATGCAGACGGTTCAAACCGCAGGCCTGGCACTTGCCTCCGACCTTGTCGCCAAAGAGAAGCGGCCTCGCATGGTTGCCCTGATGTACACCATGTTGCTCGCGGGCATGCTGGTCTCGGCCCTGGTCTTCAGTGTGTTCCTTCAAGACTTCTCGAAGTTCCGGCTCATTCAGGTGGTTCAGGCGGCAGCATTTGTCGGCCTGATGCTCAACCTGGTGGCCCTCTGGAAGCAGGAGGCCCGTCGGCCATCGAGCACTCGACGAACCGATGAGCGGCCCGTCTTCTGGACGGCCTGGCGGGTCTTTGTGGGGGCGCCGGGCAACCTTCGTTTTCTGGTGGCCTTGGCCCTGGGCACCATGGCCTTTGCCATGCAAGACATCATCCTCGAGCCTTACGGCGCAGAGGTGCTGGGCCTGAGCGTGGCTGAGACCACCGCACTCACCGCACTCATGGCGGGCGGCGCGCTGGCAGCCTTCTTAAGCGCGGCCGCACTCATTCAGCGCGGCCTCTCGCCCACCCTGGTGGCCTCCGTGGGGGCCCTGCTGGGCGTGGTGGCCTTCTCGTTGGTCATCTTCGCCAATCCATTTCAGTCGGAGCTGCTCTTTCGCGTGGGCACTGTGCTCATTGGCTTTGGGGGCGGCCTCTTCTCGATTGGCACGCTGACCGCAGCCCTTCAACTCGAAGAGGGCGGCCTCACGGGACTGGCCATTGGTGCCTGGGGTGCGGTCTATGCCACGAGCACCGGCATTGCAATTGCATTGGGCGGAGGCCTGCGAGATGTCTTTACCGAATTGGCCGTGAGCGGCGCCCTGGGGCCCGCACTCGACAACGCTGCAGTGGGCTATGGGGTGGTCTACCACCTCGAGCTCTTAATGTTGTTTGTCACGATGGTGGCCATGGGCCCCCTGGTCTACCGGCGGCAGCTCAAGGGC